>NZ_AUAR01000007.1 GCF_000428825.1 Desulfomicrobium escambiense DSM 10707
ATCGCCGGTGAAGTTCTGCTCCTTCAGAATCTGCTCGATGATCTGCGGCACGCTCATGTTCTGGAAAATGCGGTGGTCCGTGACCAGGCCAAGGAACCACAGGCGCGGGACGAGCAGGCAGCGGTAATGAGTGCGGAGATTGGAGGTGTGCAGCTGAACGAAGTGCCGGATGACGCCATGGACATGGCGTATGCCGCCGCTTTTGTCGGCGATGGACAGGCAGGCGGACTGGCCGAGAAGCCCGGCGAAATCGACGGCCGCGGAATCGAGGACCAGTTCGATGTCGAATTCATAGGGCCGGTGGACTTCCTCGGCCCCCGTAAAAGCGTAGACGCGGAAATCCTGATTGGACGGGGACTCGAAGGTGAACCACGAACTGTCTGCTGTCGGATGGGGCATGGATCCTCCCGCTGCTGTGCCTCGAAGGTTATCGTGGCAGTCTGCCAGCATCGGACGGAGAATTACATGCGGGAAAATGCTGAATTATGCAGCCATGGCTTTGGGAAGGAACCGTAGCCCTGAAATGAGGACGAATAGGGTTTCGGATCATGAACCGCCGTCCCCCGACCGCGATGTCGGCTCGGTCGGTTACGGGAAGAGAATCTGACAGGACCGCAAAAAAAAAGGGAGCCCAGCAGCTCCCTTCCACTCAATCCGCCAGGCGCCCCCCCTGAACGGGGTGCAGGGGATGTGTCCCCTGCCCGCCGGAGGCATTCTTCCTATCTGTCCTTCATCGGCACATACTCCCGCACATTGGGCCCGACGTAGATCTGGCGCGGCCGGTGGATGCGGGTGTTTTCTTCAAGGTGCTGTTCGTGCCAGTGGGCGATCCAGCCGGGCATGCGTCCCATGGCGAACATGACGGGGAACATGTTCACGGGGATGTTCAGAGCGCGCAGGATGAGGCCGGAGTAGAAGTCCACGTTGGGGTAGAGCTTGCGCGAGACGAAGAAGTCGTCCTTCAGGGCGATCTCCTCGAGCTCTTGGGCGATATCGAGAAGCGGGTCCTTGATGTGCAGGGTGGAGAGCAGATTCGTGGCGCACTCCTTCAGCACCTTGGCCCGGGGGTCGAAGTTCTTGTAGACGCGGTGGCCGAAGCCCATGAGTCGAAATTCCTTGCGTTTGACCCGCTCGATGCACTCCTTGACGGAGATGTCGCCCTCGTGGATCTGTTCGAGCATGTGGACCACGGCAGAGTTGGCGCCGCCGTGCAGGCGTCCCCACAGGGCGCAGATGCCGGCCGAGACCGAGGCGAAGAGGTTGGCCTCGGAGGAGCCGACCATGCGCACGGTGGAGCAGGAGCAGTTCTGCTCGTGGTCGGCGTGGACCAACAGGAAGAGCGAGAGGGCCTTCTGGGCCTCGGGCGTTGGCACATGCTCCTTGTAGGGCACGGAGAACATCATGTGCAGGAAGTTCTCGCAGTAGGAGCGGCTCGGGTCAGGGTACATGATGGGCAGGCCGACGGACTTGCGGTAGGAGAAGGCGGCGATGGTGCGCACCTTGCTGATGAGCTTGGCCGCGACCTTGCGGAACTCGCGCTCGGTCTGGATGTCGAGCAGGTCGGGGTTGTAGGCGCCCAGGGAGTTGATCACGGCCGAAAGGATGGCCATGGGGTGCCCGTTGGGCGGGAACCCTTCGAAATGGTGCATGAGGTCTTCGTGCAGCAGGGCTTGGTCGCCGAGCATGGTGCGGAAGGCGGCGCGCTCCTCGCGGGTGGGCAGCTCGCCGAAGACCAGCAGCATGGCCGTCTCCACGAAGGAACTGTAGCGCGCCAGGTCCGCGATGTCGTAGCCGCGGTAGCGCAGGATGCCCTTCTCGCCGTCCACGAAGGTGATGGCGCTGAAGCACGAACCGGTATTGGCGTAGCCCTGGTCCAGGGTGATGGCCCCGGACGTGCCGCGCAGAAGGCTCACATCCACCGCGACTTCGCCCTCGGTGCCGCGCACCACGGGCAGTTCGTAGGTCTTGCCGTCGATGGTCAGGGTGGCCGTATCGTTCATCGTCATATATCCTCCTGAAATCTTTCCCCTCGCCAGGAAAAAGACCAGTGCTGAAGCGACCCGGATCGGCCCCGGGCGCGAGTGAAGAGAATCGTTTAACGGAAATCGATTGGATTATCCAGATGTCCGTAGGGGCGGAAATTTTGGGGGGACGCGGAGGCGCGGGGATTTGTGGACGAAATCGAAGGAGGCCGTCCAGAATTCATTCTGGCAAGGCGCGAGTCGATGTTCAAAGGTGAAGTGTAGCCGACTACATGAACCTTTGAAAATCGGGGAGCAACGCAGTCCAGAATGGATTATGAGCGGCCTCTTAACGGCCGGGCTCCCATTCCCAGAGGGGCAGGCGCATCTCGACCAGCTCTTCCTCGTAGTTGTGGGTCACGGCCAGGCCGAAGCGCTTGGCCAGGCCGATCATGCCCTTGTTGCGGGGCATGGTCTGGCCTTCGAGGTAACGGGTGCCGCGGCTCTTGCAGTAGCGGATCATCTTTTCGAAGAGCATGGAGCCCAGGCCAGTGCCCTTCATGTCCGAACGCACGATGATGGCGAACTCGGCCGAGGAGTTGTCGGGCTTGGTGGAGGTGCGGACCACCCCGAGGGTCTCGGGCTTGCCGTCGACGAGGCGCGTGGCGATGAAGGCCATCTCGCGGTCGTAGTCGATCTGAGTGAACTTGGGCATGTCGCTCAACACGAAGTTCTGGACCAGGCCGAAGAAGCGCAGGCGCAGGTCCTCCTCGGACAGGCCGTGGATGAAATCGAGATGGGCCTGAGCGTCCTCGGGACGGATGGGCCGCAGGAGGATCTGGTCGCCGTTCTTGAGGCGCACGCACTCCTCCAGTTCGCGCGGGTAGGGGCGGATGGCCAGACGTTCGGGGCCCGTGAGCGTGGCCGGCTGAATCCAGATGCGTGCGCCCAGGGCCAGTACTCCCTGGTCGTCGGCGAAGATGGGGTTCATCTCCAGGGTGGTGATCTGGGGCAGGTCGATGACCATCTGGCTGATCTGGATGAGGGCCAGGCAGATGTCGTCGATGTCGGCCGCGGCCTGCCGGCGGGAGCCCTGTAGCAGCTTGGAGATGCGCGTGCGGTAGATGAGCTCCCGGGCCAGCCCCATGTTCAGGGGCGGCAGGGTCATGGCGTGGTCGTTGATGACCGGGGCCGAGACGCCGCCGTGGCCGAAGCGCAGGATGGGCCCGAAGACCTTGTCCGTGAAGACGGAGATGAACAGCTCGTGGGCGCCGGGGCGGCGGCCCATCTTCTGCACGGTGAAGCCCTCGATGTAGGCGTTGGGCACCTGGGAGTGCACGCGGGCGGACATGTTGGCCGCGGCCTCGAAGACGAGGTCCGGGGTGGTCAGGTCCAAGGCGATGCCGCCGATGTCGAAGGGCTGGGCGATCTGCGGCGAGCGGATCTTGAGGGCCACGGGGAAGCCGATCTCCGAGGCGGCGTCCACGGCCTGCATGGCCGACTTGCAGATGCGGGTCTCGACCACGGGCACGCCGTAGGAGGCCAGGACCTGGCGGGACTCCTCCTCGGAGAGCTGGGTGCGGTCCTCGCTCAAGGCCTTTCTGATGATGTCCAGGGCGTGCTCCGTGTCCGGGAAGAAGTCCGCGGGCAGGGAGTCCGGGGTCTGCATGAGGATCTTCTGGGTGCGCTTGTAGCGCAGCATGTGCAGGTAGGCCATGATGGCCTTGCCCGGCCGGTCGAAGACCGGGATGGCCGCGTCCTCGAAGACGTCCTTGGTGTCGCGCACGGTCTCCTCGCCGAGCCAGTTGGCCAGCACCAGGCAGCGGCTGGTCTTGGCCACCTGGGTCACGGCCTGGGCGATCTCGAGGCTCGACGTGCCCTGGAAGGGAACGTGCAGGATAAGCACGCAGCCCACGTCCTTGGCCCGCACCAGAATGCTCAGGACACGGGCGTAGTCTTCGGGCGAGGCGTTGTACGGCAGGGTGACCGGGTTGTCGGAGCAGCGTTCGGGGCCGAGGATCTCCTCCAGCTTGAGCTGGGTCTCCTCGGTGATGGCGGCCAGTTCCCCTCCCCCCTGGATGAGCGTGTCGGCGGCCAGCAGGCCGATGCTCTGCCCGTTGGTCACGATGGCCAGGCCGTTGCCGCGCAGGGGCTTGTAGTTGGCCAGGGTGCGGGCGCCCTCGAACAGGGAGTCGATGTCGTCCACGCGGACCATGCCGGCACGACGGAAGGCGGCGTCGTAGATCTGGTCCTGGTCCATCTCGGTCAGCTCGCTGGCCGCGTCGCGCAGTTCGCAGGGCAGGCGCCGGGGGCGGATGACGAGGATGGGCTTGTTGCGGGCGCTGGCCCGGGCCGCGGACATGAAGCGCCGGGCGTCCTGGATGTTCTCGATGTAGAGCAGAATGGCCTTGGTGGCCGGGTCGGAGCCGAGGTAGTCGAGGACCGAGCTGAAGTCGATGTCCAGCTGGCGGCCCAGGGAGACGCAGTGGGAAAAGCCGACGTTGTTGGTCCGGGCCCAGTCGAGAACGGACTCGAAGAGGCTGTCGGACTGGGTGACGAAGGCGATGCGGCCCTCCTTGGCGCCCACGCGCGACAGGCTCGCGTTGACGCCCGAAGCGGGCACGATCATGCCCAGGCTCCCGGGGCCCAGGACGCGGATGTCCTTGTCGCGGGAGACCTGGCGGATGCGCTCGTCTATCTGGGCCTTCTGCGGGCCGTCCAGGAGGGCGTAGCCCGGGTCCATGATGACGGCCACGTGGGTGCCGTTATCGGCCAGTTCGGACAAACGGTCCGGGGCGTCGAAGACTGAGGAGCAGATGATGGCCATGTCCGGGGTCAGGGGCAGGGACGTGACGCTGACGTAGGACAGCACTCCGAAGATGGCCTCCTGGGCTCCGGACACGGGCAGCACCGGGCCCAGGAATTTTCCGGACATGAGATTGCGCATGAGGATGGCGCTGACCGAGTTGGGGTCGCGCGAAGCGCCGATGATGGCCAGGGAATTGGGCTTGAACAACAGATCCAGGTGTTTGACGCTCATCGTCCGAAAAGCTCCGTTTACCGATGGGGGAAAGTCGCGGCTTCCGTTAACCGCCAATATCAGCCATTTACCAGAAAAGGCGGGAAAACAAAATTCATTTCTTCTAGACGTAATTCCTGATAGTACCCGGTCACGAAGAATCACCAGCTTTATCAAGGAGGAACCACCACATGAGTCCTGAAAATATCCAGAGCCTGCAGCACGAAGAACGCCTTTTCACCCCTCCCGCGGCACCCCGCGCCCACATCCCGGACATGGTCACCTACGAGGCCCACTACCGCCGCGCCGACCAGGACCCGGAAGGCTACTGGGGCGACCGGGCCAAAGAGCTGGTCAGCTGGTTCAAGCCCTGGGACAAGGTCCTGGACTGCGATTTCACCGAGCCGCGCATCAACTGGTTCGTCAACGGCAAGCTCAACGTCAGCTACAACTGCCTCGACCGGCACGTGGAAAACGGCCTGGGCGACAAGACGGCGATCATCTGGCAGGGCGAGCCCGAGGAGGACGTCCGTCACATCACCTTCCGTGAGCTGCTGGCCGACGTCGTCCGTTTCGCCAACATCCTGAAGAAGCTGGGCGTGTCGCGCGGCGACCGCGTGGCCCTGTACATGCCCATGGTGCCCGAGCTGGCCGTGGCCATGCTGGCCTGCACGCGCATCGGCGCCACCCATTCCATCGTCTTCGCCGGTTTTTCGGCTTCGAGCCTCATGAACCGCATCCAGGACTGCGAGGCCAAGATTCTGGTCACGGCCGACGCGGTGCTGCGCGCCGGCAAGAAGATCCCCTTGAAGGGCAACGTGGACGAGGCCCTGAACGGCTGCCCGAGCGTGACGAGCTGCATCGTGCTGAGGCGCGCCGGCAACGACGTGAACATGGTCGTGGGCCGGGACCTCTGGTGGCACGACGTCATGGCCGACCCGAACCTCCCCGCGACCTGCCCCTGCGAGGAGATGGACGCCGAAGACCTGCTCTTCATCCTCTACACCAGCGGCTCCACGGGCAAGCCCAAGGGCGTGGTGCACACCACCGGCGGCTACCTGACGTACGCGGCCCACACAACCCAGTACGTCTTCAACCTCTTCGAGGACGACATCCATTTCTGCACGGCCGACGTGGGCTGGATCACGGGCCACACCTACATCGTCTACGGGCCGCTGACGCTCGGCGTGACGTCCCTCATGTTCGAGGGCGTGCCTTCCTACCCCGACCCGTCGCGCTTCTGGCACATCGTCGAGAAGTTCAAGGTTACGAGCTTCTACACCGCGCCCACGGTCATCCGGGCGCTCATGCGCGACGGCGTTGAGTGGACGCAGAAGAACGACCTGTCCTCCCTGCGCGTCCTGGGCAGCGTCGGCGAGCCCATCAATCCCGAAGCCTGGATGTGGTACCACGCCAACGTCGGCAAGTCGAAGCTGCCCGTGGTCGACACCTGGTGGCAGACCGAGACGGGCGGCATCCTCATCACGGCCCTGCCCTTCGCCACTCCCTTGAAGCCTGGCTCGGCCTCCCTGCCCATGCCCGGCGTGCACGCCCGCATCGTCGACAACGACGGCAACCCCACGGGCGCCAACGAAGGCGGCAACCTCGTCATCGAACGCCCCTGGCCGGGCATGCTGCGCGGCGTCTTCGGGGACCCGGCCCGCTTCCGCCAGCAGTACTTCGAGCGCTTCCCGGGCCGCTACGAGTCCGGCGACGGCGCGCGCCAGGACGGCGACGGCTACTTCTGGATCATGGGCCGCCTGGACGACGTCATCAACGTCTCGGGTCACCGCCTGGGCACGGCCGAGATCGAGTCGGCCCTGGTCTCCCACCCGGCCGTGGCCGAGGCGGCCGTGGTCGGCATGCCCCACGACATCAAGGGCCAAGCCATCTACGCCTACGTAACCCTGCGCGCCGACGTGGACGAGTCCGACGACCTGATCAAGGCCCTTCGCAACCACGTGCGCAAGGAGATCGGGCCCCTGGCCTCGCCCGAGGTCATCCAGTTCACCCTGGGCCTGCCCAAGACGCGCAGCGGCAAGATCATGCGCCGCGTGCTGCGCAAGATCACGGCCGGCTCCACCGCCATGGAGGACTTCGGCGACACCTCCACCCTCGCCGACCCGACCGTCATCCAGGATCTCATCGCCGGTCGCCATATCTGACCCCACGGATTGCCGGCACATCTCCCTCGGGGCGCGTCCGCACGGACGCGCCCCTTTTTCTTGACGCGGGCGCAAAATGAGTAAATAAATACTTACCTACGTAAGGAGGAAGCACCATGTCACGACCCGTCATGAAACGCGAAATCATAGAGGAATCGGCCATCCGCCTTTTCGCCACCAAGGGGCTGGCGCGCACGACCATCAAGGACATCGCCGTAGCCGCGGGGGTGACGGAAGGTGCCCTGTACCGGTGGTACGACGGCAAGGAGGAGATGGCCTGGAAGCTCTTCAACCGCGAGCTGGACCAGTTCACGCACCTCGTGTCCGAGATGCTCTTCGACGACCGCCTGCCCTTCGCCCTGCGCCTGGGCCAGGCCGTGCAGACCATCTACGACTACTATCATTACAATAGCGACCAGTTCGCCTTCATCCTGCTGACCCAGCACGGGTTCCCGGAAGACAAGCTGCTGTCCCGCGAGACCGAGCCCCACGGGCTGGCCGAGCGCTTCGTGGGTCAGGCCGTGGGCCTGGGCGAAATCCCGCCCTGCGACGCGGACCTCTTCGCCGGTCTGATCATGGGCGCCATCATGCAGCCGCTGGTCCTGCACCGCTACGGCAAGATCGAACTGACGCCCGACACGCCCGAACTGGTCACGGCCGCCTGCCTGCGCCTGCTGGGTGTGAGGGCATGAGCGCCGGCCGCCGGCTCCTCGGCATCCGCGGCTTCCTGCCCTACCTGACGGTGGTGCTGGTCAACGCCATGATCGACCTGGGGCACAAGATCGTCATCCAGAACACGGTCTTCAAGGTCTACGACGGCTCGACGCAGATCGGACTGACAGCGCTGGTCAACGCCTGCATCCTGCTGCCCTTCATCATGTTCTTCACGCCGGCCGGCTTCCTGGCCGACCGCTTCTCCAAACACCAGGTCATGCGCTGGACGGCCTTCTTCGCCGTGCCCCTGACCGCCCTCATCTACGGCAGCTACCTGCTGGGCTGGTTCGAGGCGGCCTTCGCCCTGACGCTCATCCTGGCGGCGCAGTCGGCCTTCTACTCGCCGGCCAAGTACGGATACATCAAGGAGATGGCCGGCAAGGACAACCTCGGCATGGCCAACGGCGTGGTCCAGGCCGTGACCATCGTGGCCATCCTTCTGGGCGGCGTGCTCTTTTCCGTGGTCTTCGAGGCCCTCATCGGCGAGGCCTCCACCAAGTCGGACATCCTGCAGGCCATCGCACCCAGCGGCCTGCTCCTCTTCGCCGGCGCCGTGGCCCAGACCCTCGTGGCCTTGCGCATCCCCAAGCACAAGGACGGCGACGCCACCCTGCGCCTGGATCGCACGGCCTATGTCCGCGGCGAATACTTAAAGAAGAACCTGAAGAACATCTGGGACAACCGGACCATCCGTCTCTCGGTCCTGGGCCTGTCGCTTTTCTGGGCCGTGAACCAGGTGCTCTTCGCGGCCTTCGGGGCCCACCTCAAGGAGTCGGCCGGCGTGACCTCCACCGTCATCGCCCAGGGGCTTCTGGCCATCGGCGGCGTGGGCATCATCGTCGGCTCCGTCACGGCCGGGCGGCTCTCGAAGACCTACATCGAGACGGGTGTCATCCCCCTGGCGGCCGTGGGCATGACGGCCTGCCTGGCCCTCATCCCGGCCATACACGACACCGTGGCCCTGGGGCTCCTGCTGACCGTCTACGGCTTCTTCGGCGGGCTCTTCGTCGTGCCGCTGAACGCGCTCATCCAGTTCAACGCCGAGGACTCGGACCTGGGCACCATCCTGGCCGGCAACAACTTCATCCAGAATGTGGCCATGCTGGCCTTCTTGTGCGGGACGGTCCTCGCCTCCCTGACGGGCCTGGCCAGCGTGCCCATCATCCTGACCCTGGCGGGCGTCATGGCCTTCGGGACCTTCCACACCCTGCACCACCTGCCTCAGTCACTGATGCGCTTCCTGCTGCGCGTGGTCTTCGCCCAGCATTACCGCCTGACGGTCAGCGGCCTGCAGAACATCCCGTCAAGGGGCGGCGTGCTGCTCCTGGGCAACCACACCAGTTGGATCGACTGGGCCGTGCTGCATCTGGCCGTGCCCCGGCCCGTGCGCTTCGTCATGACGCGGCGCTACTACGACCGCTGGTACCTGCGCTGGTTCCTGGACCTCTACCGGGTCATCCCCATCACGTCCTCGGCTGCCAGCAAGTCGGCCCTGCGGACCATCACCGAGACCCTCAAGGCCGGGGAGTGCGTGGTCCTCTTTCCCGAAGGCGCCATCAGCCGCAACGGTCAGCTCGGCCCCTTCCGCCGCGGCTACGCCATCCCGGCCACCCAGGCCGACTGCCCCATCGTGCCCTTCTACCTTCGCGGCCTGTGGGGCAGCCGCTGGTCCGCCGTGAGCCGCCATTTCCGGCGCAACACCGACGGCGCCCTGACCCGCGACGTGAATCTCTGCTTCGGACCGGCCCTGCCGCCGTCGGCCTCGCCCATGGAAGTCAAGGACGCCGTGCACCGCATGTCCATTCTGGCCTGGCAGGAGTTCGCCGACTCCCAGCCCTCCATCCCCGTCAAATGGCTGCAGGCCGTGTGCCGCGCCCCGGGACGCCTGGCCGTGGCCGACTCCGCCGGCGTGCGCCTGACGGCCGAGGAAATGGCCCTGTGCGCCCTGCGCCTGGCCCGCGTCCTGGCCACACGCCCCGAGCGCTCGGTGGGCGTCATACTGCCCCCCGGAGCCAGGGGGGCCGTGGCCAACATGGCCGCGCTCATGGCCGGCAAGACCGTGGTCAACCTGGACCCGGGACTGGGCGAGGAAGAACTGCGCGGCTGCCTGCGGCAGGCCGGAGCCGGGCTGGTGCTGGGGGAAGAGGGCGCGCGGGCCGTGGACATGGTGGACTTCATGGACTGCGTGGACTTTGTGGACGCGCGCAAGGGCATGCGGCAGGAGTGGGCGGCTCGTGCGCTGCTGCGGCTGTTGCCGGGGCGGCTGGTGCGGCTGGCCCTGCCCGGGCGGGCGGCCGGCGCGGACACTGCTGCCGTGGTCTTTGTCGAGCGCGGCGGAGAGCGTGTGGGCGTGCGGCTCAGCCATGCCAACATCATCACCAACGGCCGCCAGGTGTCCTCGCTCTTCACGCCGCGCGGTGACGACGTGCTGCTGACGGCCATGCCCCTGCACGAGGCCCTGGGGCTGACCACGACCATGTTCCTGCCGCTGCTGGAGTCCGTACCCGTGGTCTGCCACCGCGACCCCATGGACGCGCGGGCTGTCGGCCGCCTGTGCGCGGAGTTCGAGGCCACGCTGCTCTGCGCCGCACCCGAGGCCCTGGCGGCCTATGCGGCTGCCGACGCCCTGCACCCGCTCATGTTCAGCTCGCTTCGCTTCGTGCTCTCGGGCGGCGAGACGCTGGACTCGGCCACGGTCCGCGACTTCCGCCAGAAGTTCGGCCTCATGATCCACGACGGCTACGGCACCACCGAAACCACGCCCGTGGCCACGGTCAACGCCCCCGACGTGTTGAACCCCGCCGACCTGAGCATCCAGCAGGGCCGCAAGCCCGGCACCGTGGGCCTGCCCCTGCCCGGTTCGGCCCTGCGCATCGTGGATCCGGGCACCCTGGAGGACCTGCCCCACGGCGAAACGGGCCGCATCCTCATCGGCGGCACCCAGGTCATGCAGGGCTACCTGGGCCGGGATGCGGCCGACGGCGTGATCGAACGCGACGGCATCCGCTGGTTTGCGACCCAGGACCTGGGCCGGCTTGACGAGGACGGCTTCCTTATCCTGGCAGGCCGCGGCACGGACTAATTCCGACACCATCAGTCCGAAAAATCTTGATCTCCGCCCCGTGCCGTCTTAGGGCTCGGGGCGAGGGCCGCGAGGCTTACATCCCGTGCGCTGCGCCGGCGGGTACCGGCATCGCCCCTCCCCAGAAACCACCAACCACAATCCGACACGCATGATCACCGTACGCATCGAACCCGAGAACCGGGAATTCACCATGGACCGTCCAGGCACGGTCGCCCAGCTTCTGCTCAAGGTCGGCCGCAAGCCCGGCCGCGCCCTCGTCATCCGCGACGGAGGCCTGCTCACACACGACCTGAACCTCAAGGACGGCGACCACATCACCGTGCGCGACGTCGGGTCCAGGGGGTAGCCATGAAGTGCAAACGCTGCCACGTCCCGGCCGTCGTCGCCCTGCCCAGCCACCACACGGCCTTCTGCAGGGAGTGCTTCCTGGTCTTCGCCCGCCGTCTGGTGGAGCGGGCCATCAAGGAGCACGACATGTTCACCTTCGAGGACCGCATCCTCATCGCCATCTCCGGCGGCAAGGACTCCCTGGCCCTGTCCTGGATGCTGCAGGATCTGGGCTACAACATCGAAGGGCTGCACATCGACCTGGGCATCCCCGAGTCATCGCCCATCGCCCGCGGCTACACCGAACGCTTCTGCGAAAAGCACGGCATCCGGCTGCACGTCATCGAAACGGCCTCCATGGGCCTGGCCATGTGCGACGTGAAGAAGCGCGTGAAGCGCCCCATCTGCTCGGTCTGCGGCCAGACCAAGCGCTACCTTTTCAACCGCTTCGCCATGGACAACGGCTTCACGGCCCTGGCCACGGGCCACAACCTCGACGACGAGACCTCGCGCCTCTTCGCCAATGTCATGCGCTGGGACGTGGAGTACCTGAGTGACCAGGGCCCGGTCATGCCGGCCGAGGGCGGCTTCGCCAAGAAGGTCAAGCCCCTCTTCCGCATGTCCGAGTTCGAGACGGCCAACCTCTGCTTCCTGGCCGGCATCGACTACGGCTACGCCCCCTGCCCCTACAGCTCCAAGGCCAGCTTCCCCATCTACAAGAAGCTCCTCTCGGACCTGGAGGACATCCAGCCAGGCCGCAAGATCCGCTTCTACGACGGCTTCCTCAAGGATGGCCGCCCCGGCTTCGCCCCCCGCGGCGAAACCTCCGTCGCCATCCAGCCCTGCACGACCTGCGGCTACCCCACCTCAGCCGGGGAATGCGGCTTCTGCAGGCTGAAAGCGATGATGAACGAGGGGAAAGAGGAAGGTTAGAGGCGGCGAGATAGGCGGCACTGTCGGTTGTTTGCGGAGAGTCCCAGGCATCGGGACGCACTCACCGGCAGACTGTCGTGTTCCGACCGCATTTCTTGGCGGCGTACATGTTCTGGTCGGCGCGGTCCACGAAGTCCGAAATGGACTCGCCCGGGACGTAGCTGGTCACGCCCAGGCTGATGGTCACGTGGGCCTCGGTCCCGGGACGGGGGAAGAAGGCGTGCTCGTGGAAGGAGCAGCGGATGCGCTCGGCCACGCGCGCCGCCTCTTCGCGGTTGGTGGCCGGCAGGACGATGATGAACTCCTCGCCGCCGTAGCGGTAGGCGGAGTCCGAATCGCGGATGAGCTTCTGGATGACGCGGCCCAGCTCCGAGAGGACCGAGTCGCCGCAGAGGTGCCCGTAGGAGTCGTTGTATTCCTTGAAATGGTCGATATCGAGCACGCACAGGGACAGCGGGCTGTCGTAGCGCATGGCCCGCTCCACCTCGGCCTGGACCTGGCGGAAGAAGTGCCGGGCGTTGTAGAGGCCCGTCAACTCGTCGGTCAGGCTCAGTTCGCGGTAGCGCATCTCGCTGCGCCGCAGGTCATCCTCGATGCGCTTGCGGGTCAGGATCTCCTGCCTGAGCTCCTGGGTGCGGCGCTGGACCTCCTCTTCGAGGTGTTCGCGGTACAGGCGGTTCTCCTGCCGCAGACGCCGCTTCTCCAGGGCCTTTTCCACGGCGTGCATGACCAGTTCGAGGTTGATGAAGGGCTTGACCAGAAAGTCCCACGCGCCGCGCCGCAGGGCCTCGATGACGTCGTCCAGGGAGCCGACGCCGGAGATGACGATCATGGCCGTCTCCTCGTCCCGGGAGGTGATGTGCCTGAGGATGTCGAGACCGGACACGTCCGGGAGCTTCAGGTCGAGGAGGACCAGGTCGGGCAGTTCCGTGTTGTAGAGATCCAGGGCGCCGGCCCCGTTCTCGGCCGTGACGACATCGTGCCCACGGTCGCGGAGATAGTCCCCGAGAAGTTCGAGGAGGGTGAGTTCGTCATCGACGAGCAGGATGCGTGCGGAATGTGACGTCATGCTCTGGCCAGGGTTGAATTCATGTTTACATTGCCTTCATACCCCCGGAACGCGGCCGGGCACAAGCATCTTTTTGATCCGGGTATGTCTTTTCCGTCCCGCGTGTTACGGACACCGGGGCCATGAATCGGCAAAAACCTGCCCAAACGGACATTGACATCGATTTAATCAATAACTACCAACGATCCCACACAAAGGAGGATTCCATGTTTGAACTGACCAAGGCTGCCAAAGAGCAGCTCGACATGCACTTCGCCGGCAAGGAAGTGTCCCCGATCCGGGTCTACATGGCGGCTGGCTGAGGCGGGCCTCGCCTGGCGCTTGCTCTGGATGAGCAAAAAGACAACGACGTGGTTCACGTAATCGACGGATACACCTTTCTGATTGAAACCAACCTGATGAGCGAAGCTCAGCCCATCTCCGTGGAATTCCACCCGCACATGGGCTTCAACATCAAGTCGAACATGAAGGCGAGCTCCTCCGGGTGCTCTTCCTGCACTTCCTGCGGCTAGACTGCAGCAGCTTGAAACGCACGGGGGCCGTCCGCGAGGATGGCCCTTTTGCGTTGGAAGCTCCGGCCGCAGCGGCGCCGCAACTTTTTTGCGGACAGGTGAAAAAAGCCTTTGACAGCGACGGGCTGCGTCTATAGAGACAGTTTCTCGTTGGACGGGACAGGGCGGTTAGCTCAGCTGGGAGAGCGTCGGCCTTACAAGCCGAATGTCATAGGTTCGATCCCTGTACCGCCCACCAAGAAGACCATGCGGGGTCGTAGTTAAGACGGTTATAACGCCGGCCTGTCACGCCGGAGGCCGTGGGTTCGAGTCCCATCGGCCCCGCCATTAGAAAGTAAGGGATTTCAGCTGAACGCTGAAATCCCTTTTTCTTTTGCGGGCAGTGCTACGAGTTAAGCCACAACCACCTGCCGCCTCTTCGCGCCCGACTCCTTTTCCTGCACGTTTTCAATACGAGCGACGACGCGATCTGCCTCGACTGTCAGATTTTTCGACAGCAATTTAGCCAGAATTTACATTCCGAGCTTCGATGCGCTTCGACGTACCAAGCCGATGCCAGCCAGCCCGATCCCCACGAGAAGCATGGTTGTCGGTTCGGGGACGGCGTTGTTCGTACCCAGATCGCCTTCAAGCCGGAACGCCACATCTCCCCCCCTGAACCCTATAACAGACAAGTCCTGCCACCCGGTTCCGTAGCTGAATCCCCCACCGGGATTGATGAAAAGGGCCGCTTCTTCGTTCGTCGTATCAGAGGGTTGACGTCCATATTGGCCATATGAACCAAAATTCATTTCCGGCCAGAACACGAGCCACCAATGGCCCGCAGCCACATTCACGTCGGTGCTCAGGTTCAAGGTAACATTGGACAAATAGCCGTCCGCGCCGGTTGAAAGGGCAATCTGCGCATCGTCAGGTGCGATGGAGAGATTCCACGTTCCGGCAGCCGGGGGAATGCCGGCGGGAAGGCCGGCGGCGTCTGCGTAAATGGCGAAATTGAGCGATGTGGCGAGTTCCAAGGACGAGAATCCGTTCCATCCGCTTCCGGGAATGAATATCGTACTGATATCCCACGGAACGGTGTTGACGAAATCGTCGGCAATGTAGCTACTGAATGTTGTAAAATCTTGGAATTCCTGATCAACGTAAGCATTCGTGTCCGAGGTGCTTAATGGCTGGTCCCAGAGCACGCTCGCCCGCGCCGGACTGGTTCCCAGCATTGAGAAGATCAACACGGCACTGCATATCACTTTGGTTAGGTGCAGAAAAATCTGTGTGATGAGTCGCGACCGCATGGGATGATCCTCCTTTGATTTTTTGCAATGGTGAAGATCGAAACCGATCCACATTCGCCCATGCAATCTTGGTTCCATCCTCTCAGCCCGGACTCTGGTGTATGGAATCCCGATACGTGAACGACAGCACATCGCGGAGACCGGCCAGGTTGCCTGGCCTAGTCGGTCCCTGCGCATTTGGCGGCCCAACCTGTCGAAAAATTTCGAAAGAATCGCCGACATACAGTCTGACAATTTATCAGACACGGACGGTCCTCAACGTTCTCCCAAACCGTGCTTCCTGATCAGGTCGTACATGGTCGGCCGGCTGATGCCCAGGGCCTCGGAGGCTTTGACGATGTTGCCTTCGTGTTTGGCCAGGGCGGCCACGATCATCTTTTTCTCGACCATGGCGCGGGCTTCCTTCAGGGTCCTGTCGCCGAAGCTGAAGCCGTTATGTTGCCCCCCGCCGTTTTCCTCGAAGCCGAGTTCGGCGGAGGTGACGAGGCTGGAATCCGCCAGCAGCACCGCACGGCGGAGCCTGTTCTCCAGTTCGCGGATGTTGCCGGGCCAGGAATAGGTCTCCAGGCCGACCAGGGCGTCGGGGGAGAAGCCGGACACGTTCTTGCCCAGTTCCGCGGCGATGCGGCCCAGGAAGTAGTCGGCCAGGAGGTGTACGTCCCCTTCCCGCTCGCGCAGGGGGGGCAGGTGGATGTTGACCACTCCGATGCGGTAGTAGAGGTCCTCGCGGAAGGTGCCGGCGGCGATGGCCGCGGCGATGTCGATGTTGGTGGCCGCCACGATGCGCACGTTGACTGGGATGTCCTTGCGCCCTCCCACGCGCTGAATGACCATCTCCTGCAGGAAGCGCAGCAGCTTGACCTGCAGGTTCACGGGCAGTTCGCCGATCTCGTCCAGAAACAGGGTCCCGCCCGAGGCGTACTCGACCTTGCCCTGGACCGTGGACACAGCGCCGGTGAAGGCGCCCTTCTCGTGGCCGAACAACTCGGACTCGATGAGGTTCTCGGGGATGGCGCCGCAGTTGATGCAGACCATGGGGCCCTTGCGGCGCAGGCTGCCGGCGTGGATGGCGCGGGCCACCAACTCCTTGCCCGTGCCGGACTCGCCCGAGACGAGAATGGGCACGTCCGAGGCCGCGACCTTGCCGATGAGGTTCAGAACCCCTCGCATGGCCGGACAGGCGCCGACGATGCCGTAATTGTCCATGGCCGCAGCTTCGGCAGCGCCCTTCTGCTCCGTGTTCTCGCGCTCGATGGCGTGCAGGTGGAAGGCGCGGCGGATGATGACGCGGAGTTCGTCCAGGTCGATGGGCTTGCGGAAAAAGTCGAAGGCCCCGAGCTTGATGGCCTGCAGGGCGTTCTCGCGCTCGTCGTTGCCCGTGACCACGATGACCTTGGCCGCGGGGTTGATCTTGAGCATCTCGGCCAGGCAACGGAAGCCCTCCTCGGACGTGTCGGCGTGGGGAGGCAGGCCCAGGTCCAATGTCACCACTCCCGGCGAGACCTTGCCGAAGACCTCCAGGGCCTGGTCCACACGCGTGGCCAGATGCAGCGTGTACAACTCCGACGCCAACCCCCACTTGAGCTGGGTCAGAACATCCTCGTTGTCATCGACGATCAGCAGATTTTCCACGGCATCCCTCGATTCCTGCTAGGAGAACACTCTCACCCAGGTGCGCACGCCCATCGAACGCCGGCTCCCAGCCTGTCCACACCGTCCATATGGTCCATTTCGTCCATCCAGTCCACTCGATACTCCCCCTCACGCCTCCGCCCCCGGCAGCCAGACCGTGAACTCGGCCCCCTCCCCAACCGTGCTCCTGACCTCGATGCGGCCGCCGTGGGCCGAAACGATCTGCTTGCACTGGTAGAGCCCGATGCCCATGCCCTTGGCCTTGGTGGACTTGAAGGGCTCGAAAAGCGCGGTTCTGATGAACTCCGGGTCGATGCCGCCGCCCTGATCCGAGACGCGCACGAAGGGCTCCGGGCCGTCCCCGGTTGTGACCGTGACCGGCCGGCCGTCGGGGGAGGCCTCCAGGGCGTTGAGGCAGAGGTTCAGGATGACCTTGCCCATCTCCTCGGCGTCGACCATGGCCACGGCGTCCTCGCCCCCGAAGTCCAGCCGCTCCTGGTGCAGCAGCCGCGTCGACTCCCTGGCCAACGTCAGCAGGCCGACTGGCGCGCGCTTCAGAGTCTGGCGGTCGGGCAGCCCTTTGAGCTGGGAAATCAGAATCTTCATCTTGCCCACGGTGCTGCCCAGGGAGTCCACCAAATCCCGCTGGAAATCGGGGTTGCCGATGAACTTGCGCGCGTTCTCTGCCATGAGGGACAGCGTGTAGACGTGGTTCTTCAGGTCGTGCAGCACGAAGGCCGAAACCCGCCCCATGATCTCCATCTCCCGCGAGCGCGCCAACTGCTCCGTGAGACGCATGTTCAGGAGGGCCGAGGAGATGTGCCGGGCCATGGTGTCCATGAGCTCGAAGTCCTCCTCGTCGTATTCCTCGCTCTCATTGATGGCCGGCCCCAGAAGCACGAAACCGTCGAGGCCGTCGTCACGGAAGATGGGGATGGCGAACCGCGCGGCCTTCAACCACGGGGAGGGGTCGTTCACGTCCGCGGTGCGGACCACGCTGCGGCGGGTGCGCAACGCCGCCGCCAAGTGCGAACCCTCGTCGAAACCACCCTCCTGCGGGTCCGTTTCCACGAGGCTGACGGGCACGTAGGTGCGGCTGCCGTGGTCCAGCAGGAACAGGGCCGCCCCGACGATGCCGAAGGTCTCGCAGCAGGCCGACAAGGCCGCTTGATGGAGTTCGGTCTGGCTGCGGGCCGAGATGAGCCTGTCCGTGAACTGCACCCACTGGATGCGGTAGTCATACTTCTCCCCGTAGAAGTGCAGCTGGAGAAAAAGTCGGACCCTTCGCCTGACCGTGTCCGAGAGGAAGAGCATGAGCAGGCCGATGCCGGCGGCGAAGCAGACGCCGAGGAGCACGGCACGTCCCAACTCGTCCCCGAAGACCCGAGCCCCCTCGCCCGCGAAACCCAGGACGACCAGGTACAGTCCCGCCGTGACGAGGGCCACGGACTTGAAGGCCATGCGCCGGGAAAAGCTGATCCTGACTTCCGGCCCGCGCCGCGCGTCCGAAAACCACATCATGCCCACACCCGCAAGCACCGCCAGGGAACGCAACCAGGCGAGGCGCATGTCGAGGGAGCGGTACAGCACGCCCTGACTGTAATAGAGGATAAGGGCCACCAACACGCAGACGCCACCCAGCAGCACGAACTTGATCTTCCAGCGCCGGAAGTGCGTCGCGCCGGCCATGGTCCCTTCGATGTTGAAGAGCGCGGCCATGCAGCACAGGACGAAGGCGATGCAGAAATGGAACGTCCCGGGAAGCAGGAAGAGCAGGCGCTCACTCGCGAAATCAGGGGCGTAGTAGGCCCCCCGGAAAGCGAGGAACGCGCTCCAGGGCAACAAAAGGCCAGAGAGCAGAACCAGCAGGCGCTGCATCCGCGGCAGTCGTTCGCCTTCGTACTCCCTGGCGAAAAACGCCGTGAACAGCACCCACGTCGGCCCCAACGCGCCTTCGATCACGAGGCCGGCCGCACGCCACGCCCGCACCCGCTCCGGGTCGAACATGCAGGCCAGGTCCACCGTTTCGAGGCCAGCGAGCAGGATCAGCGCCACGGCCCAAACCGCAGACGCGCGGGTGCGCGTGCCGTCGAACACGCCTGCGGCCAGGCGGGAGGCAAAGGCCAGGGCCGCAATGATGGCGGCCGCGGGGGCCAGGGCGAAAAGAAGATGGCTGTTCATACGGCTACGATGGCAGATACTCCCGTATCAGCGGATAGAACTCTTTCAGGAACGCCTCGACGACCTGCTCTGCCCGCTCCGTGTCCTCTTGGGCCGTCATGGATATGCGCATGAAGCTCTGATCGCGACGACGGTGAAGGACGGACCCCGTGATCTCGGCAAGCTTCAGGGAATATTCGTCGGATATGGTCCGACCGCGCATAAAGAACCAGTAATAGATGACCTCACGGGTCGCCCCCATGGCGTAGACAGCCTTGACCAGGTTCACAGCCTCGCCGCCGAGGTTCATGGTGGTGCGCTCCGAGGAGATTTCCGTCCACCCCCCCCCGGCCACGCAGTGCTTGGGGGAATGGATGCGGCCCGAGGCGGCGCCACCGTCGAAATAGCTCAGGTACATGTCCACCACGGCGCCGTCCGGACGAGCATAACGCCTGGAGAGATATTCCGTGGGCATGAGGACCTTCATGACCTTTTCGCTCAAGGAAGACTGCCCCACCATTTTCCAGCCGGAGTGCGAAGGGGGAAAGTCCCCGAAGGGCCTGGCCAGGGGCACCACCAGGTCGCTGTGCAGGTGCATGTACAGCCCGGCCCCGGCCAGCAGGGCGATGAGCACGGCGATGCGGATGGACGTGTTCATGGCCACCTCCTGAGAACGGCCCCCAGGGCCATGAACATGACGACGGCCCCGGCGAAGACGAAAAGTCCGGCAAACTCATGGAAAAAGCCCTCCGCAGCGGCGGCCCCGAAATATTGCGCCAGAATGCCCGTGGCGATGACCCGCAGGCAGTTGGAAAAGACCGCGATGGGCAGGGTGGACGCGACGAGGATGACCCGGTCCCTGGTCCTGGAGTGCAGCACCATGGCGTACGCCACGCCCAGGGCCAGGAGGGACATGATGGAGCGCAGGCCGCTGCAGGCGTCGGCCACCTCCAGGGTGACGTTTGGGAACATGAGGATGTTGCCCTCCTGCCAGACGACGACACCCAGGAACTTGAGGGCCAGGACGGACACCTTGGTCACGAAGAGCTTCAGGGGAAAGGCGGCCGCGTCGTACAGGATGTACGGCAGGGGAACCATGAGCAGCAGATAGGCGATCGGGACGAGCAGCGCGCGGAAGACCTCCCACCCCAGGAGGTAGAGCGTGGACCCGGCGATGACGACGACCAGGGAGGCCCGCATGGTGTAGTACTCCGTCGCCAGCCAGCCGAGCAGGAGAATGACGAGGCCGGCGACGACCACGGCCAGGCCCGCGGCGCAGGGGCGGACTTTCGCGGCCAGGAGATCCTCCCGGCGCATGTACGCGAGATAGGCCGAGACGAAAGGCACGAGGAATCCGTGGGAATAGTTCTCATCCTTGGCCCATTGCTTGACCATGGGCACGATGACAGGCCAGTACACGGCTCCGAGGGTTCCCAGCAGCAGAGCCGCCCCAAACAACACAAGCCTTCGATCCTGCAATTTTTCCACGCAATTCACCTCATTATCCAATTTCTCGAGAAAATACACCCGAACGTGGACATTGTAAAAAGAGACGTGGAAAACGAAATCTCCGAAAATGCAGTCAGCCAATTTTTCATGTACGCGGAACGAGAAGAGCCGTATGCTCTTTGCATTCTGTCGGTGTTAAAGATGCTTTTTCCCGATTTATTCCTCCGGTGGAGGACAAGCCCATGCATCTTCACTCCGTTGTCCTGGCGCTGCTCATGCTGGCCTCGCCCATGTTTTTCCTTGATCTCGGCGGGGGGGCGGGGGGTCCCTCGCCCTTCGCCAACCTTGCCCATGCGGCGTTCTTCGCGCCCTTGGCGTGGGGACTCGCCAGAACAACCCCTTTCGCGCGCCTGCCTGCACAAGTGCGCTCCGCATGCGTCCTGGGCCTCGTCCTGGCCCTGGGCGGGCTCATCGAGACGATCCAGCCCCATTTCGGCCGCACAGCCTCGTGGCAGGACATGGCCGTCGATGCGCTGGGGGGGCTGGCCGGCCTTCTCTTCCTCCCCCCCGTGGGATCCGGCCTCCCATCCGTCGCGTGCAAGGCGCTCAAGACCGCGGCTGCCGCGGGGCTGGTCTGGTTCGTAGTCTTCGAACCGTTCTTGACGCACCAGGACGAACTCCGGGCTCGCAGACAGTTTCCGCTGCTGTGCGATTTTGAGAGCCGTCTGGAGGCGGACCGCTGGACCAGAGGCGAGATCGTGCGGTCCGTAGCCAGACACGGCGACGCGTCCCTGCGCGTCCGGCTGGATTCCGGCCCGTACCCGGGGACAGCCCTCGTACGCAGCCTCGGCGACTGGCGGGGCTACGCATGCCTCTCCCTCAGCGTCTTCAACCCCGACGCCGAGCCCCTGGTCCTGACCGTGTCCGTTCGCGACAGGGACCACGCCAGACGCGGAGGGAGATACGAAGACCGGTACAACGGCGAGTTCGAAGTCCGGCAGGGCTGGAACGACCTGAACATCCCCGTGGAAGCGGTCAGGACCGCCCCGAGAGACAGGGTCATGGGGCTGGACAGCCTGGAAAGCGTTGTCGTTTTCGCCTCGCATCTTCCGAAACCTCGCGTCATCTACCTCGACTACATCCGTCTGCGCCCGTGATCGGCATGCCGGACGCTATTCCCAAATACCGTCCAGCGACTCCCGCGACACCTTCCCCCCCGCCAGCCTCCTGACCCGCCGCACGATCTGGCTCACGCCCCAACCCACGAACGGCAGGGGGTCCGTGCCGTAAAAATCGTCCATTCCCTCGACACGGCGCGGCAGGCCATCCTGAGCGGCCCCGCCGGACGCGCTGCGGGACGTCAGACCCACTATCCTGCGCATCAGGTCGCCGCCGAGCCACTTCGTCGCCACCACCGGAGGCGAGGATGGCGCCGCAAAGCCCCCAAGGCCCATGGCGCACCTGTAATAATAGTAGGGAAACTCTATGCCCCGGGCGATGCTTTGCTCCACGGAACCCCAGAAGCGCGGGTTGACATCAATGAGAAACGTCTCGTCGCGCGACCTGTCGTACAGGAAATCGGCCTGGCACGGGCCGTTCCATTGCAGGGCATCGAGCATCGTCTTCAGGGCGTCGCGGGCCCGGGGGTACTCCCTGCTCACCCTCAGCGTCGACTGACCGAACGGGTGCGGATGCACCGCCAGAGTCTGATACGTGTCTCCGGCCACCAATTTTCCGCCGTCGTAGAGCATGGCGACATTGGCCATCTCGGCGTCGATCTTCTCTTGGACAAGATAGGCGCCAGCATTGAGACGCGCGGCCCGGACATGGCGGCGCAGGTGCCCGGCGTCGCGGATCTGGACGATGGCCCCCCCGCCGCCGCCCTGCTTCGGCTTGAGGACCGCGGGATAACGGAAGCCGTCGGGCAAGCGGCCATCCAGAGCGTCCGCCAGTTCCGCCGTCCGCGGCGTGGACACGCCGAAACGGGCGGCCACATCCAAAAGGGAGCGCTTGTCGTGCAGGGCAAGGATGCCTCGGTAATCAGGCACGAGAGTCCGGACATGGGGCGCGAAGGCCGAGCGGTTTCGGGACACGAAGTAGGTCTCTTCGAGCACCGGGATGAGGACATCGATCTTCTCCTTTTCGATGATCCGCAGCACATCGGCAATGAAGGCGCCCTCATCCCTGAACGGGGACGCGCAGATGTGCCGCCCGGACACGAACCTGGACCAGAACGACATGGCCAGCGGGTCCGGGTCCGCCGCGACCACATGAAGCCCGTGACGGCGCAAGTTCCTGCAGATGCAGTACGCCACCCTGGAGCACGCCGATGTAACAAGCACCCTGCCCTTCATGATTGCCCCGCCGCATCCGGCCCGTTCCGTTCACCCCTCGTCCGCGTATGTATGCCGGGGTTGCCTTGCGTCCCGCCGATCACGAACCTTTCGCCGAGCACGCCGTGAATCAGCTCGCCGAGTTGCGCGCACGCCCTGGAGACCTGGGCCTCCTCGCCAGCCTCTACGGCCCGGTAGTGCGCGCCCTTGGAATAATTGACGATGAATGGCGCGTCGTCCTCGAGTATGCCCAATGGGATTCTGCGCGGAAGGGGAGCGTCGCTCACGACCCGGTGGCACGAGAGCATGGCCGAGACGTCCGGGCAAACGAGCATGTGTGCGCGGATTATCCGCGCCTTGCCGGCCTGGTCCGTGTCGGGCGGGATGAATTTCTGAAAGACCAACTCATGATGCCCGCCGCACCAGCCCCGCAGGCGTTCAAACAGGCCGAGCCCGAAGATCGAACGCAGCTCTCTGGCAGTAAAGGCGGCGTAGCGATCCCGCAGCTCGGCATCGAATCTGGCGATCCTGACCAGGTTTCCGGACCACCCGCCGCCCAGCTTGATGACCACATTCGGCAACTCGTCGCTGTCGTCCAGATCGATCTCGCGCACGGACCCGAACGACGCCACGCTCCCCAACGCGTCCGTCCGTGACCCGCCGGCGCCTATCCCCCGGTTCAGCCACCGGCTGGTGCAGTGCTGGTTCGTCATGAAGTAATCCAGCGCGCAATGCTGGTAGTGGAAAACAACGGACAGGGTGTCGGCTTCCGGCTCCTGCGCGAGAGCCACCAGGCGGGTGACGCCGGGCAGGCATCGACGTCCGGGGCTCGCCGGGACGAATGCGGGCGGACCGTCTTTGCTCAGGCGCATGAACTCCTGCACGTAATCTGCTGACCAGGACTCGGCGAAGCAAACGACCTTGCGGTAGCCGCGTTTCGTCGCCAGATCCCTCAACGTCAGCAGCATCGGGTCGACCGCCCCGGCATAAAGCGCCCTGCGCTGCTGGCGGATTGCCGCGTTCAGGTTCAGGTCCACAGGATACAGCTTCCCGTCGTGCATGATGAAATCGACTCCGAGATGCATGCCGAAAGCCGCATTCGCACCGTCATCGCGATAATAGGTCCTGTATCTCGGGTGCTGGACAATCTTTACGCCGGCTTCGGGGACATGAGCGACCGGCCGCCCGAATCGGGGGACGACACGCCTGGTGCGCACGCTCTCCGCCAGATCGCAGCCCAATTGCGCGGCGAGTTCAGCCCCTCTGTAGACGACAGGTCGCTCCACCAGTGCGCCGAGGGCCGAATGCAGCCCGTAGCGGAAGCCGGCGGCGAAAAGCAGCCTTCGATTGATGGATTCCCGACAAAGGGATGCGTTCATGCCACTCACCGTCACGGTCGCGTGTTCATGGTTTACGGAATGAGCGCCGTGTGCGTTCTTCGCGACACGCGGACGCCGCACAACTTGACGAACCTCGTCCTGCCGACACGCCGGAAACCGGCTTTCTCCATCGCCCTGATCGACGAGCCGTTTTCCTGCAGGACGCAGGCGAAGAGACGCTTCACGCCGTTTCGCCCCAGATGTTCGAACACGGCGCACAGCACGCGCGGCCAGATCCCCCGGCCCCGTGCATCCGGCACTGTCAGCACGTGCTTGATTTCCGCATCGCCATGATCGAGAAGCAGGATCCTGTTGGTGTGTTCTCTGTAATAAATCCAACTGATATGCTGAATCACCCCGGCTTTTTCCGCGATGAAAAAGTCGTCGACGCCATCATACTCATGGCAGAAGAACTGCCAGGGAAGCCCCTTCGTGCTTGATGTGCCGCAGCGCAGATCGCTCATGACGCCCTTTCTCACTTCGATATCGGTTTCAGGGCACACTGCCCGTGATTCGCGCCCGTCAATATCTTTCTTATAAACGTAGTATGCATCATTGAGATACAAAAATTTCATAAACCAGATCATGAATTGCGCAAAACCCATGTTTCGCAACTGCGTATCTAAAACCCGACATATTCGTGTGCGCAGCATACGCGTCATGTCAGTTGCCGGTTCCAGAGTCGGAGATGATGTAAACGTGGGCCTCAGACGGCGCAAAAACATCCGTGAATGCATTCGCATTTCCGGCAATGGCCCTGTTCTCGCCATATACGGTCACCTCGCCGACGGGGTTCGCACATGTGAAGGACACCTTGCGCGTTTCCCCGGAAACGTTGCTGGCGATGATGTAGCTCGCGCCGCCGGCGCGCTTGACCCGCACGTGTATCGCGTCCGTCGAGTCCCACGCGGCGAGCGCATCCGGCGAGTCCGGCGCGCACAATGCCGGCTCGAGGCCCTTCAGTTCCCTCATCACGGCCGCGAGATCCTCAAAGCGGGCGACACGGACGGGGTTCCAGCCTCCTTCGCCGCCGGTCGTGGCCAGGGCCTTGACGCCCAGTGACCAGTAGAGAAGGCCGTTCGCGCCCTCGGCGATGGCCATGTAGCTCATGTCCCGCAGTTCGTCCCGCGTCGGCCAGGTGCTGACCGAGGTCTGCTGGAAGACCTGCAGGACCGTCATGACGGGCCTGCTGTCCATGACCGCCTCGCGGACCACCCTGGTCCAATCGGCGACCTGCCGCAGAGGAAACCCGCCGGTCGGCCTTTTGCCGACAATCGGGTACGGGTCCATGGCCAGGGTATCGAACACGTTCCGCCAGTAACGCACCTCCCGAGGATACAGCAGCGCGCCGAAAACCAGCCCGTCGGCCTTGGCGGCCTTGAGGCGGCGTGCCTGATCAAACATGACCGGGGCAAGAGTGCCATGCGGTTCGTCCGCAGTATAAAACCCGGCCAGCCCTGGATGTTCGGAGATCGCGGACAGATAATCCGGATCCGTGTCTATCTTGAATTTGTCCGGCTTGTAATGCGATGCGAAAGCATTTCCTGTTTGCAGGTAATATATCCCATTTCTGTGCAAGACGTTCATCAATGTCCGCATCGATTCCAGCGACGCCTCGCCGTACCAGTAATTCACGTAAAGATTCACGGGCAAATCAAACAGACGTCTTTTTTCATTCAATTGCGACGCCCATTGTCTCTCACTCGCCACGTATCCCATCCCGGCGTCGTACGCACCAAGGAAGAACGTCGGGGTGTCATGGACGAGAAAACGATTGTGCTCATCTGCACAGACAACCATGTTTTTCCGCGATGCCCCCGGGACTTTCACAATTTCATAATCCGGATAGTCGTAAACCGATTGCCCGTCAGCAGTCCGCAGCAATCGCACCTTTAACGCGTAACGTTTTCCCGTATCCATTCCTGAGCAATCCATATCATGAACGAAATTCGTTGTTGCGCCGACTTCATGGTCGTAAAACGAAACGCCGGACTCATCCTCCACAATGCTCACGCGAACCCGATATTCCGAGACATCGCCCGAAGGGGGGTCGACAGTGACGGAAAATTTCATCCGCTGGGGTTTGTCGTCGAAAAGCATGCCTCGATAATTCGGGTACATCACGAAAACATCGAGCGGGTACACGTCCCGCCTGACGTAGACCTGCCCGAAGCGGGCCTCGCCGTCGGGCTTGTTGTACGCCTCGATGCGGAAGTCATACTCCTTCGCCTCCTCGACGGTCACGAACTCCCGCCCCGAGTCGGCCCAGGACGTTTCGCCCTTGATGCCCGGCGTGGCTGCCACGCCGGGCATGTAGAACCTGACGCTCTCGATCCCCTTGGGCGGTATCTGCAGGCTCGTCTGGATTTTTCCGCCGATGCGGTACGTGCCGGGCGCCAGGAATAGTCGCTGGATGGCGTTCTGCGCGCCCGCGAACCTCTTGCCGTCGCGGTACACGAGACTGGCGTCGGGAGGGCTGGCGAAGAAGGCCGGCCCCATGCTCCACCCGACCGGCTGGCCGGTGACCGGATCCGTCTCACTGAAGTCGGGATTGCGCAGCAGATTCACTCCGGTCAAAGGCTGCGGGAAAGATGTCAGCCCGCCGCAGCGGAGTTCATCCCCGCCGAACGCACCGCCCGACGTAAGTACGACCAGACACGCCGCCGCGAGGACGAAACATATCCGAAGCCACATCTTCGCTATCGCGCCCATGCCCGTACCTCCTTGGATGACGCCTTCGCCATCAGTTCCAGATAGAGGGCTTCGGTCTCGCGCACCTGCCTGCCGAGCGGGAAACGCCTCTGCACGAACGCACGCCCCTTTACCCCCATGGCCTCCATTTCCTCCCTGTGGGCCAGCGCGTAACCCATGGCGTTTGCGAGCATCCGCGGGTCACGCGGCGCCACGAGCAGGCCCGTCTCGCCGTCGACGACCACCTCGGGGGTTCCGTCGACCCGTGTCGCGATGACCGGACGCGCCATGGCCGACGCCTCGATGAGCCCCAAGGGGAGGCCCTCATAATGTGAAGGCAGGATGTCCACGTCGAGAATGCCGTGATAGCCCCTGATGTCGGACTGGAAGCCCGTGAAAATGACATGACGGTCCAGGCCCAGATGGCGGGCCCTGCTTTCGAGTTCCCCCCGGAGCGCTCCGTCCCCCACCACCAGGACCTTGAAGTCGCCACGCGACTCCAGCAGCATCCGAACGGCCTCAAGAAGATCGCCATGGCCTTTCTGGAAATCGAGCCTGGCCATCACGCCGAAAACGAATTCGTCCTCGCCAAGTCCCCACCGCTGCCTGAGCTCCCGCCTCCGGGCCGCAGGCAGGTCCGTGAATTCCCGCAGATCCCTGCCGTTCAGGATCACGGAGATCTTGTCGCCGGGGATCTTCTTGATGGCTTTGAGGTCGTCACGGCAGGCGCCGGACACGGCGAGCACCCGGGTCTGCAACAGGGTCACCAAGCGATCGACGACAAAGGACTGCCGTTTCCAGAACCCCTTGGAGAGACGCCACTTCTCCACCCCGTGGGAGGTCTCAAGGAGAACGGGTACGCGGGCCAGCCATGCAATGGGCGTGTAATGCAGGCTCGTGATGAACATATGCGTGTTCACGATGTCGATACCGTGCGTCCTTAGAAATCGGAAAAAGGCGATCATACCGCCATAGTCGAAGGCATTGGCGATCATGATCGGCATCGTGACGACGTCAAGATCCGCCAAATCATCGCGTAGAAGATGGAGCAATTTGTCAGAACCAACGATGAACGGTTTGAACACATTCCTATTTATATTCTTCACAAGAGAAAGTACGTGCTCCTCGACACCTCCGTGCTCATCGGAGCGCACGATGTAGGCGATCTTAATTCTTTTCTTGTGTCGATATGCGTTCATATCACATGTACATTTTCAGGGCATCTATTTCATGTTTCATGATGGAAAAGAAGTCGCAAATTGATTTTGGCGAATACTGCTCCACATTGCTGATGAAGGCAGCGTCGGAATGGGAGTCGTCAGGGTGGAATCCGTGCATTCCCGCCGGAGCGTACCTGCCGAACCAGTTGGGGAAGATCAGCGTGCCAGGCTGCATCAGGAAGATCATGTCCCCATAGCGATGGTCGGGAAAGTGCACGCCGAGCTCTCGCAGTTCCTCCTCCGGCAACCAACGGCCGGCCGTACACCGCTCTAGGGCGAGCCGAATCCTGCTTTCAACGCCCATCTGCGTCACCCAGAAACGGGCCATCGTCGAATCGAATGCGGCCATGCAATCACGTTCGAGGTCGATGCCGTGTGTGGTGAGATCCGAAATCAAATCGTAGTGCATTACGATAGGTGTCATTCCGTGGTCGGAGAAAAGGAAAAGACGTACGGACTTTCCATTTTCGATCGCAGCACGATAGATATTCGATATCTTATCGGCGTACCAATCCATTTTATTCGCGACCTCAGACGTCATCCCGCACTTTTGATGCAGAAACGCGTCCATGCCTGAAAGATATTGAAAATAGACATATGCATCATTGGAGGCGACGTCATGGCCCATCCTGTCCAGAAGTTCCTCGTCCGTTCCGTCATGATACGAATACACGCGATACGAAACACCCGCGTCACGCATGTAATCAATGATTGTTTCACAGCCGGGAATTCCTCCAGGCTTGTAGATATTTTTCTTTTCGCAGACATCGAAGCGGTGCAGGTGGCAAAAGGGAACGCCGTAGCTGGAGAAATAGCCTTCCGAACGGGAGATGATCTTGGACACCGTATTGACCACTTTTCTCGCCCCCCTGTTTTCGACGAAACTGCGCGGGAGGCCTCTGAAGGGCTTGACCCAGAAGAATGGGGAGCGACCCTGTGCGAGGGACAGAAGATTCCAGCGGCCGTGCTCGCTGGGGAGTTTCCCGGTCAGGATCGTGGGGATGGCTGCGGAACTGAAACCCAACACGGTGCGGTTGCGACAGCGATGGGGCGCGATGGATTCGAGAAATGGGTGCGCCTGGAGGATGTTCCATCCCAAAGCGTCGATGAGAATGAAGAAGACAACCGTGTCGCCCGGAGAGGCTCCCATCCCGCTACCCCCTTCCGCCGACTTTGGCGGAGTTCCTCAGGTCGCCGAAGATTTCGGCGACGATCTCCCGGATGACGGGAAATGGACAGAACAGATTCCAAAAAACGATTACCGTCGCGCCGGTAAGAATCTCCAACGAGAGGCACGGCAACGGCCTCCCCCCCTGGCAGGCGGCCCGGACCAGCAGCACGGCCGCGGTCATGAACGCGCTGCCGATCAGGCCGGGCGCAAGCATCGCGAAGAAATCCCGCCGAGTGGAGTTGAAATGCGATGCCGCCAGATGGATGTTCACGGCCAGCGAAAGGAAAGCCGACAGGACGACACCGACGGCAATGCCGATCATTCCGAACTTCAACCCGGCCAGGCAAAGACACAGTTTGGCCGCGGCCTGAATCAATTCCACCATCGACTGTTTCTTGTAGTTCTTGCACGATATGTTCAAGTTTCCAAAGAAGCCGGAAAGCATTTTCAACGCCGCATACAGAGACAATATTTGCAGCACTGGAATCATATCAAGCCACTCGTTTCCGAGAAATATGCGGGTAAATTGATCCGAAACGAGAGCTATTCCAGACATGACAGGAAATATTATCGACGCGTACGCAGCCAATGACTTGTTGAATACGCGAACTATCCGTTCTCTGTCGTTTTTTATGCGGCTAAATACGGAAAACATAATGGCACTGAACTGAAGATGCATTATTTTGTACGGAAGATTCGTAAAAGATGACGCCCTGTCGTACAAACCAAGATGCGTCGGGCTTATCCCTCCGGAAACGACGAAGTACGACGCATAATTATTGATGTAGACGACATTGTAGCGCAGCAATTCCCAGACGCCGAACTCCAGCAGTCCTTCGAGCGGTTTCATTTCAAACCGCAGGCGCGGCCTCCAGCCCGAATACACGATCAGGGCCACGGCCGACAGCGCATAGCCAGCCAACTGCGCTATCACCAGGGACCAGATTCCGAATCCGCTCATGGCCATGACCAGGATGACTGCGCTGACCGCGACGTACTGGAAAAAGTCGACGAGCGAATGCCCCTTGAAATCCATGTTTCGACGCATCAGCGCCATCGGCAGATTATAGAAGGTCGATAATGGTATGATGAGGGAAAGGGCCGGGAACACGGCGGCGAGTTCGTTGGAATTGAACAATGCCGCTATCTCTTGGGGAAAAACGAACAAAAGCAGAACAAACAGCGCGGATGCGGACAGGTTCAGGGTGAAGAGCGCATCGATCTGGCGGACGTCGATGTCGTCGCTGTTGATCATCGCCCCGGTCATGCCGAAGCTTGTCAGGCCGTTCAGGTACACGACGATGGCCATGCCGAGCGCCATGACCCCGAAATCCTTCGGACCGAGCAATCTGGCCACATAGAGGGTGACAACAAGCGAAAACAACTGCTGAACGCATTTTGCAGAAAAACTCCAGTACGCCGAGCGTCGTGTTTGCTGTCCGTAGGATTTCATTGCCATGGCCGTGCCCTACCCCATCAGATTCGCGAATCGAACGAACGAATTCGAAGCCCGCTCGCGCGCCTCGTGAAGACTCACGCCGTAACCGGCCATGCCGGTATCCAGCATTGTGCCAAGCTTGCTGCGCATTTCGGATTCCCGGTGCGAGAATACGAGCCCGTCCTCCCCAACCCCCACTTCCTGGGCAAAGCCTTCGCACTTGTCATGATACCTGATCAGCACAAACGGGATGCGGCACATGTACGCGAAGATCGCCGAGTGCAGTCTCATGGCTAGGTAATGGGAACACGTTCGGACGCTGGAAAGCACCTCGCGCGGGTTGTCCGAGTACGCGGGAAAGTCGATATGTTTCGGCCTGTCGATACGGGCGGCCACGTCCTGCATGACGTCCATGTCGATTCTGTTGAACGGTATGAAACGAATTCGCACGCCGCGCCGGTCGATGCACCATCTCAAGGTGCGTGCGACGTTGGCGCTGAGTTCGTCCTGGTCCGCAAAGAGGTGTGACCTCCCGACCGGCATCAAGGAAACCCCCAGCACCCCGTCCCGGGCACCGCCCTGACAGCCTCCCGTCCCCTCCTCCAGCAGGACTGCCAGATCGAATGACTTCACGATGTTTTCCGTGACCGAGAGAGCGCCCGCCGCAAACCGGCGCGACTTTTCGTCGCGGACGGTGACCAGATCCGCAGCGTCGAGAATCCTCCGCGTTAGCACCAGCCCCCGTGGAGTCCGCACGGGGCCTATGCTCACGCCGAGAAAAGCGACCTTTACCCTCAGCAGCCGGGCCAGCAGCACATACCACCACCGCTCACGCAGGTCTGCCAGGCCGCTTGCCGTATAATCCTGAAATATCCCCCCCCCGCCGAAGACAATCGCCTTGGATGACGCCAGCGACCGCATCCGCGCACATGTCCGCGACAAATCGGTATATGTAACGGCTTGGGCGTTCTCATACCGCACAGGCATTGGGCTCATCACCTCAATGCGGCACTCGCGGCCAAGAAGTCGTGACAGCTGCTCTATGCATACGCAACACAACGCTTCGTCCTCGACGTTATGCTTTCCGTAATAGCCATAGAGAAATGTTTTCTTTTTCATAATATGCTCACACGTGTTCAAGCGCTTTCGCAGCAACCGTTTTCCACGACCAGTCTTCCAGAATTTTATTTCTGATCCGCTCATCGACGTTCGCATGTCGAGCGATGACGGTTTCAATTGCGTCGACAAACTCACCGCCTGTGTTCGCCACACAGACAAGACCGTCGTAATCCCGCGCACCGCCATATCTGGTGCTCAACACCGGCTTGCGCATCGCTATGTATTGCAACGCCTTGAGCGGATCGCACGACCTGGTCACGTCGTTGTCGAGAAACGGGATCATGCACAGGTTGGCAAACCGGATGTACGAAGGAACCTCGCGATACCCCACCCTTCCGGGGAAAACGACATTGCCCATGGATCTCAGGCCGGAAACGTTTGTCCTGACCGGACCCAGAAAAACGAACGTATCGTTTGGGTATCTTGCTGCGGCCGCTCGCACGACCCCCTGATCAATCCATGACTCCACTGCCCCAGCATAGAGGAATATCCTTCCGCGGAGGTTCGCGTAGAAAGGCGGCCTGACATATTCCCTGTCCGGGTCGAACGTGTCGAGATCGACCCCATTCGGAACTATATGGATGCTGTCATGCAGCTTTCGCTTAATTCGCAGCAAATTTTCATTTATCGACGCCAAGCACGAGCATATATCTGAGACTTCTCTTTCCAGCGCATCCACGAAAAATCCGCTTTGCATACCCCTTGAGGCTGTAGCCAAAGCAACCCTGTCGTCTGCAAGGTCGTATATTATTTTTCTAACATCGAATTTTTCAGCTATATTTTTTGCTATTTTTGGATCGTATGGAGAATATATCCATAGAACTGATGGCATATATGAATTATCATTCAAATATGTTTTTATTTGATGAAATATAATTTCTGAATTCACTCCTCTCAAAAAACGCAGGCGCCCATATGGCAGTCCAAGTTTCGGCGTGAACACATCGAAATGAGCATCCAATTTCCCGACATGCATCGATGCTGACATCCGTCCGAATGTGAATATCGGGTCGGGAAGATTGACGTACGCGACATCATGCCCGTTCTGCGCAAACGCTTTGGCGAGCTGGAAAGACCTGCCCCATTCAAGGCGGGAATCGGCGCCAAAGAGGACCAGGACTCTTTCGCGTTTCATGGCTGCATCCCCCGCACGCGCACCCCCAGAATTTTCGCGATGCGTCGCGAAGCCATCCCGTCGCCGTAAGGATTGTGCGACCTGGCCATCTTCGAGTATTCATCCTGGTCGGACAGAAGCAACGACGCCTGCTCGACGATCGCACTCCGCGACGTCCCCACGAGCCTGACCGTCCCCGCAAGGACGGCCTCGGGCCTTTCGGTGACATCGCGCAGCACCAGGACTGGCTTACCGAGAGAAGGCGCCTCTTCCTGCACACCGCCCGAATCAGTCATGATCATGAACGACCTGTCCATGAGGTAGGTGAATGGAAGATAGTCGAGGGGTCCGATCAAGTGCACGTTGGAGGGCCTGTCCGAACCGAGAATCCTGTACACGGGCTCCCGCACGTTCGGATTGAGATGAACCGGGTAAACCACCTCGACGTCGTCGAACCGCACGGATATCTCTCGTATGGCGTTGCAGATGTTCTCGAATCCCGCCCCGAAATTCTCCCGCCTGTGCCCGGTCACCAGGATCAGCCGTTTCGAGGTGTCGAGAAATCCGAACCTTTCCTCCAAGCGGCGCTTCATGTCGGCGCATTCAAAGATCATGTCACGAACAAGAAGCAACGCATCGATCACCGTATTTCCGGTCACATGGACACTCGACGGATCAACTCCTTCATGCAGAAGATTATTCTTTGATTCTTCCGTTGGCGCAAAATGCATGTCCGAAATCATGTCGACAAACCTTCTGTTGATTTCTTCAGGAAACGGCGAGTACTTATCGTACGTCCTGAGTCCTGCCTCGACATGCCCAACTTTCGTCTTGTTGTAATATGCAGCGAGAGAAACAGCCATGGATGTCGTCGTATCGCCATGAACGAGAACAATATCCGGGGACATGCTGCACAGCAGATCGCGCACCCCCACCAGAACACGACTGGTGACGTCATACAAGTCCTGCCCTGGCTTCATGATGTCGAGATCGCAGTCCGGCGTGATCTGAAACAATCTCAAGACTTGGTCGAGCATCTCTCTATGCTGAGCAGTCACGCAGACATTGACCACGAAATCATCCACCCTTTTCCGCAACTCATTTACCACGGGGGCCATCTTGATTGCTTCTGGACGCGTACCGAATGCGACAAGTATTTTTGTTTTCATACATACTCGCATATATGAAAAACAGGCGTTTGAATTAATGTGAATTTTACCTGTATTCATCCTTGCAAAAGAGATGATTCACCATCTTCCTCGCCAAGGACGGCTTGAAGGCATGCATTTCGAGCAATTTTTCAAACTCGTTCTTGTCGAGGGGATCTCTCCGTTGCCCCTTGGCCTGAGTCACGCCATGCAAGACGCCCTTCCAGAACGGAATGATATTGCCGTCCCTCATGGCATAGAACAACGCCATCCCAGTATACAGCAATGCATACTTCAATGCGTACCAGCCAGGATAATGTCTGTATGCAAGCCAGATATTGTTGCGCGTATTGTAGTAATATGCCCGCCACCCGGGACGAGCCTCGTGGGAAGCGTGATGAACGACACGCACTGCCGGCGTGTACCATGTCTCAAAGCCCAATTTGATGAGCCGCAGACACAGATCCGGGCCTTCGTGACCGATGAAGAACGGCGCATAGTAACCCCCCGCCTCCGTGAACGCCCGCTTCCGGAACGCGCACGCCCCTTCGGAGATGTGGTCCGTCTGAAACTCCGTGTCCGCCCAGGCGCCGCGATCCCGGGGGTGGCACCAGTCCCGGCGGGAGACGGCGCCTGCCGGGTCAAGGACCGTGAAGCTTACGCAGCCGGCCTTTTCGCGCCGCCGGAAAAAATCCCGTATGGCATCCGCAAACCCGGCTCCCTCGACGTTCACGTCATTGTCGAGAGTCACTACGATATCCCCGGAGCACGCCGAAACACCGATGTTTCTCGCCTCGCACCCGATGTTTCGTCCGGTCTCGAGGCACCGGACGTGCGGGAACTCCCGCGCGATCAGCGCCTTGGTGTCGTCCTCGTGGTTGTTGACGACCAGCACCTCGATCCCGGCCGGAAGGTGCGTCTGAAGGCCTGTCAGCGTGCGCACGAGTTCATCCTGGCGCCTGTATGTCAGCACGACGACGGACATCGACAGGGGGGCAGAGCGCCCTTGCGATTCCATGTCCTCACTCACAGCGATATCCCCCCCCGCAGACGCGGGCCGATGTAGTTGGCCACAGCCAGGGGCAGTCTTTTCCACAGGGAAGCCAGAGCCCGCCTTCTTTCGCCCTTGGTGTCCATGGGCGCGCCGGCCTTCCCTGACGGACGGGGCCGGTGATACCAGTACAGGGGAACGGGTTCCGCTCCCCACTGGCGCTTGTATTCGAAAGTTCCGGAACCGACTGTCGAACGCCCGAAGTCAAACACATGGGCTCCCGTTTGACAGCCCATGCTGATGAGTTCCCAGTAAAGGACGATGTTCGGATTCAGCCGAAAGGTGTCCCGCAGGCTTGACACCCAAGGCAAGGCCAGAAGCCCTTTGAACCTGAAATACAGTCCGGCTCCGATGGGCGCGCGCGATGCGTCGCGGACAATGACAAGACCGGTCCGCTCGGGGAATGCGGACATGATTTCGGCAAAAAACAGCTGGCTGTGGGCCGGTGAGCCGAGATCCCGCATGTTCTGCGCGTAAATCCCGTAAAAATTCGACAGCCCTTCCTGGCCCTCGAATGTCACGCTCAGTCCGTGCCGTAGCCCCTTCTTGATCCTGTTCCGGCGCTCCGGCGAGAATCTCCGCAGCATCTCGCCCGGATCGGGCACGAGCCGCAGATGCATGGTCACCTTGTCCGTTTGCGTCTCCCAGTCCAGCAAGCTTTGGCGGCAACTCCGTACGCACACGCCTGCCCCCAGCTTCTCGGCCTTCTCCGTGCAGGCTTCCATCAGCTCCCGGAATGCGGCCGCGTCGACGAAGACCGGCCCGCCGATGTCGAGATAGGGCATGGAGACGAGATTGTTGCCGAAGAGCAGGCTCTTCAGATGGACCACCGGCAGGATGCCGGCCAGATGGCCGCCCCTACGGCATTCGAGCAACGTGCATGGGTTGCCGTACGCCCTCTCGACGACGCGCTTCCATCCGTCGAGATGCGCATAGGAGGCGTCCGGCAACGTCTCGACCGCCTGGCTCCAGCTTTCACCGGGGGTTCTTGGGGCTGTTCCGTCGCTCATGGCGGTCACGCCCCCCCGCGCGGGTTCCAGGTCACCGCCCTGCGGCCGCGCAGATGGTCTATCGCTCCGAGGAGATAGGCAAAGTGCACGAGCTGAAATCGGTAGAGCACGCCTACTGCGCGAGGCAGGTCGTGGCGCCGGATGCGGGCATGGATCGCCGCGAACATGGCCGGATAGGCCGCTGCGGCGGCGAGAATGGGCCAGGACCCGAAGGCTGCAGCCCAGGCCAGAAAAAGAAGAAGCAGCGGAAAATGCAACCAACGCAGGATCTTGTGGGACACCAGCACCCACGCGGCGAGAAAACGGCCCTGCGCCAGAAGCCGCGGCAGCATGTCCCTGGCGACAAGCAGCGCCTGGTTGACCATCCGCTTCTGCCGCGAGACCTCCCGCTCTAAATCGCCCTCCGTCTCCTCACGGGCCACGGCATCCGGCGCGAAACGGCTGCGAAGGCCCTGCAGCGCCACGGACCAGGGGTGATGAAAGTCGTTGATGGTGAATGGCGGCAGCGGGCGGTAGAGGTTCCGCCGCAGTGCGTAAATTGCCCCGTCCGCTCCGGCGATCACGCCCAGCCTGCTCTCGCGCTCCTTGAGAAAGGACTCGAAGCGCCCGAAACCCGACTCGCGCGTGCCGGGGTCGAGGGGAAGCACGCGCCCACTGACCAGTCCGACGCCGTGATCGAAAAAAGGGGCCGTCAGACGACGCAGAGCGTCGGGACGGAAGAAAGCGTTGGCGTCGGTGAAGACGAGGAGGTCGGACCTCGACGAGGCCGCCGCCCTGTTCAGGGCCGAAGTCTTGCCCTCGCGGGCCTGGACGAGCAGCCGGACGTTTGGCGCGGTGTAGGCTCGGATCAAGTCCTCCGTGCGGTCGGTGGACCCGTCGGACACCACGACGAGTTCGAGCCTGTCGGCGGGGTAATCGAGGGTCATGACGTTCTCCATTTTGGCGTGGATGGTGCTCTCTTCATTGAACACGGAGAGGAGAACGCTCACGGAGGGCAGACTTCCCTCCGCGACCGGCGGCTGCGCCACGGGGAGTGCGCGCGAAGCGACCGCCAGAACCAGCGGATACACCGCATACGGATAGGCCAGCAGGAAGACGATGGTCACGGCAAGGGCTGTCATCCCGGAACCCTCCCTGCGGCGCGGGTCTGCCGGAGTTTTCCTGTCGCCGCGACCTCGCTCCCGTTCGATGCCGTGACGAAGGTGAAGCGTGTGACGGCCGCCGTCACGAAACAGTAGAGCCAGAAAAGTTTCTCGTATTCCGCCGACAGAAACAGGGCTCCGACAAGATACCCGATGAGTCCAATGCGCATGCCCGAGGCGATGAGGGAAACGGGCGCATCGACCGCATCCCCGGCGGACAGGCGTTTCAGGCTGCCAAGGACGCGCAGGGCGATAAGCGCGAACACGATGATTCCGGGCAGCCCCAATTCCGCGGCCAGGGATACGTAGGAATTGTGGGCGATCTGGTTGCGGGCCACCATCTCGTTGTAGAGTGCGGAATTCACCTTGAAATTGCCGGGTCCAACCCCGAAAAGCATGTGGCGTTTCGACATGTTCCATCCGGCCACGATCAGCTCGTACCTAGAGTCCGTAGACCTTCTGACCCCGGTACGCTCCAAGTCGAAACGTGACGAGAGATCGACGGGCATGAAGGCCAGGACCACCCCGATGAGCAGGGACAGGACGGCAATGGTCCTGGGTTGGAATTTCAGAGCGAACATGAGCGGGACAGTCATCACCCCGAAGGCGACGAAAGCGCCCCTGGACTGCGTCAGGCCCAGGGCCGTGAGATACAGAAACAACGAGACATACGAGAAAAACCTGACCTTGCCGTTCTGGCTCTTTCTGCACAGGAGAACGGCCACCGGGATGACTGTCAGCAGATTGAGCGCCGAATAGTTCGGGTCACCGAAGAGGCCGGAAGGCCTGAAATTTTCGTATTTCCACCCATAGAGTATATATTCGCGGATAACATACGCAGACGCAACATTCATGCACGCAAGAAGAACATATATCACATTTATGAATCTTTCCTTGTTATTTACAAGAATGACAGTAGTAACAAAGAAAATAACTATCGAATTAAATCGAAGAACGTCTTGAGGATTATAGTTATTTGAATGATTGGCGATCAATGCGGCATAGTAGGCAATGATGAACGCCATGAACAGCTTGCTGATCGGTGTCCTGAACTGTCCCTGTCCCCAGCCTTTTCCGAAAATTTCGACAAGGGCCACGCATAGGGCGAGTCCACCGAAAAATTTCACTGGAGTTATTCCGTTCATGTTGTACGATAAAATAGGATGATTGTTGAACGGAAGAAGAAAAAGCATGATGTAATAAAAAATCATAACAATCCTTTGTCATGAGTTCCTGAAACAATGCCTCCACGTGTCGATCAACGTATCGATATCGTCAAAATGATTCCGCAACTCGGAGCGGATATCGCCGCCACAGGACTTCATTGCCAACGCAAGTCCTTTGTACATGGACACTGCATCGGCGTAGATCCGTTGGCGAGGGTCACCGCACAGATAGCGCAAAGGGGGGAGAGGCACACCCCCGCCTTTCAGAATGCGGCGAAGATACCGCGCCTGCGATCTGAACATTTCCGCGAGAACCTCGAAACGCCCCGCGCCCGCTGCAGGCACTCCGGAACCCGCGCTGCCGGAGGCGGCAAGCTGTTCCGCCTCCCAGGCCCACACCGACAGCGCCATGCCGGCAAGCTCCCGCCACTCGGCCAACGCCTCTGCATCGTCATCATACCGAAGGTCCTGCAGCGTCGGCGCAAGCTTGACCTCTGTCCATGCGTCGATTTTCCCCACCAGTTCCTCGTGCCTCGGCAACGCCTTGACCCGGTTCCAATCGAGGACGCGTATCGCGTCCCGTCTCTGCTGGTATCCGGGTACGTATTGGCCGACAAAAACAAGGATTGATGTCGCCATGTCGATATAAAATTTGACTATGGCATATCTGAAAATACGCATTGTTCGATCATCATGGAATAACGAAATTTGCTTTAACGACTCAAGCTGCTCTATAACTCTGTTGCAAATCATGTTGAAAGCGTCGATGCGCGGAATCTGTTCTGGAGAATACGTTCTCATGAGACTGATAGGTTCATCCGATCCCGCAACAACCTTACCGCATGATCTCAATTCATGCGAAAATATGCTTGGTTTTGCTTCGGAAAAATATCGATGCAAGGCATATGTGAATTCAACGTGACAGCAGAAACCCTTCTCTCGGACCGCCCTGTTCACTTCGGCCTCGATGTCCGCCAGTTCACCACCGGGCGACAGCGACCGGGGCGGGTTTTTCAGGGTGACCAGGAATTCCATGTCGCTCAGCGATTCGTACCCATCGGCGCACAGGACCACGGACGCTTCCCCCCGGGCAAGGCTCCCCGTGAGAATGACGGTCGCATCGCGGAACGTCGGGGCGCCGCCGAGAATGTCCAGCGCCATCACGAGCACGTCCCGCAGATACGCGTCCCTGCGCGGGTCCCGGCTGCAAAGCGTTGGAAGTGGTTCGTGCCTGTTCATCTATTTGTACGCCGTGACCAGGAGCGCCGACCCCTGTCGGGATGGAAAGTGGACATCCAGGAACGCCAAGCCCATCAGCACAGGAAAAAGCAGCAGGAAGACCACTGGGTTTGGACGATTGTCGCCGGCCGCAAAGAACAGGTCGAAGCACAGCGTCCCCCACAGGCCGAACGTGTACGCGCACGCGACGTCCCTGAAGCCGATCCCCGTGAGGATGCCCCGGATTTGGTCGATCGAATACCCGTCCCTGACATGGCCGTAGTCTTCGTTGCTGAATCCGATGCGTCGCTCCCTCCATTTGACCAGCCCGAGATGCCTTCGCTGCGGGATTGACGGGAACGTCAGCAGCAGCACCCCGCCGCGCTTCAGGCTGCCATGGAACTTTTTCATGACGGAGACGTCATCTTGTATGTGTTCAAGGACATCGCAGCATGTAACCATGTCGTACCGCCCGTCGTGGCTCAGTTCCAACACGGAACCTTCGATATATTCCGCATTTTTCAACCCGATCCTGTCCCGCACCGCCCGGGCGATCGCAATCCGCTCGGGTTCGAGGTCGATGCCCGTCACCTGCCAGGAAGGATTGGCCTTCGAAAAGCTCACAACCAGGTCGCCGCGCCCGCAGCCCGCATCGAGAACGCGCAATCCGTCCTCGGGCGCGAAACCGAGTTCCCGGATCTTCCGCTGCACATGGTAGGCGCGCAGGCGCCCGGGAACGTGAAGCTCTCCCAGTAGGGCATACCCAATCTTCTTCAACAGGTTGCTTTCGGCATGTCGTTTTTCTGAACCGTACACGAGGCGCCCCCTTACACGCGCATATCGCGTCACAAATCAGATATGGTTTTCATTATTTTTTGGACGCATAGCTCCGAATCATCAAACAAAACATCGACATCTGCCCACTTTCTGCTCGGCACTACATAATCATAGTACATTGTTCTTACCGTTGAAAAATATTGGTCAATGACCATATCCAACGATCTACCTCTTTCTTGTACATCACGCATGATCCTTCTCGTGAGCAGTACATCTGGCTCCTGATGGAGATACACTTTCAAGTCCAGCAACCTGCGGACGGGTTCCGCATGAAAAATCAAGTGTCCTTCGAGGATGACGATCCGGGATGCCTGAATTGCTGCCTCGCCGTTTCGTGTGTGCGTGGCGAAGTCGTATGCGGGCGCGCGGACATCCCGACGCGATTTCAGTTCGCACAAATGATCGCGCAGCAGTTCCCACTCCAACGCGTCGGGATGGTCGAAGTTCACGCCCGCTCTTTCCCGTGGCAGGAGATGGGAAAGATCCCGGTAGTAACGATCCTGCGACACAAGGGCGACCTGCTCGGGCAGAAAGGCTCGGGCCAGCATCGTGGCCAGGGTGGTCTTGCCCGCCCCTGACCCGCCGCAGATTCCGATGACATAGCAGTCGTCCTTCATTGCCATGACACATTCCTCTTTCGTCTTTCGTCCGCCCCTGGCCGAATTTTTCAAACCCTCAAGTTCTGTCCGATTCAACACCGCCCAGGCGAAGGACCCCGGCCATGGTATCGAACTCCAACATCTTGAAAAGATGCCGTATCTTTCCTTCTGTCGCGTCAAGGTTGACGTAATGTCTAAACCTTGACTTGAACTTCGCCTTGATGCGCGGTTGATCCGGGTCGATTTCCCAAGGATGGAAATACAAGACCGCGGGCTGGCCTTCGACCTGATTGATACGCCGCATGCCCCAGGAAATGAGGTTGACGGGCAGGAAGCGCAGGTATCCTCCGCCCGCTATGGGCAAGGTGATCCTGCGCCCTGGAAGTTGAAATGCCAGAGTCGACAGGGGGAACTCGCGTATGCTTCCGGCGTCCCTGCGCAGCGTGTGCGGAAAGCGCTCCGCCCCGGGAATGCCGTAATGGTCGTGCAGGATCGGGAAGATGCTCGAATCGTACGAGAAACCTTCCTCGATGAGGATGTCCAGCGCCCACAGGGACTTGCTGGTGATGGAGTAGCTCGGAGCCCTGAACCCCATGACGGGCGTGCCGGACAGATTCTCGAGGAGATCCTTGGACTTGCGGACGTCGGCGCGAAAGCCATCGGGTGCGAGGTTGTAGATGCGTTCATGGCCGTAGCCGTGACAGGCGACCTCGTGCCCCCGCCCGATGATGGCTCTCACGATCTGCGGGTGCCGCTCGGCGATCCAACCTAGTACGAAGAAGGTGCCCTTGAGTCCGTGTTCGTCCAGAAGATCGAGCACCCTGTCGGTGTTGGCTTCGACCCGGGAAGGGTACATGCCCCAATCCCGCCGTTCCACGACGCCCTCGAAAGCCGTCACCTGATAGTAATCTTCCACGTCAATGGTCAGTGCATTTTTCATCCATCCCACCCGCCCATGGCATCACAACGCTGTCTGGATCATTCAACGAGCCTGCTTGCTGCACTGACGCAGATCTTTGCGCAAAACCGTCAACAAGAACACCGTTGGCGCGGAACAGAAAATGAAATCTGCGTGAACATTTCGATCTCAACACGGTTTATGGCGACAACATGTGCAGAAAGCTCCTCTTAAAAAATCATGGTCAACTGCACCCCAACCCTGTTCACCGTAAATTCCTCGTCCGGATCATCCGACGAAGAATCCTTGAACCTGTAGTAGCATCCGATGTTCATCCTTTCAGTCACGGCATACGCCAGAAGCAGGTTCGCGTACCATCTCCTGGTGTCGTCGGAATCGTCCCTGAAGTCGCGGCTGAGTCCGACCGTCCCGGTCAGCCGCGATGTCAACTCCCGGACGACGTTCAGTCCCAAGACCGTGCGGCGCACGGACTCCCCGTCGTCCCCATCCCTTTGATCCCTTTCGTCGTAGTCCTCGTCGTAGTTCTCGTCGTAGTCCTCGATGGTGGTCCAGATGCTCGCGGTGGTGCGGGTCCAGGCCTTGGTCAGGCGGACCGTGCCGAAACGGCGTTCATATGTGTCCGCGGTGTCGGGATCGTCCTCGAAGGAGACGCCCGTCAGAATCTGCAGGGCCACCACCCCGAAATCGTGATTGAGTCCCGCATCCCAGTACAGGCCCGATGTGGACGATCCTTCGTCGCGATAGCGCGTGAAGTGCGGACCGATTTTCGCGAAGACCTCTCCGTTTTCGGAATATGCGTACCGGCCGCCGGCATAGACGATGTGCCTGTCCACGGTTTCATCCTCGGACACCTCCACCGTGTAGGAATACCCGCCGAGCAGCGCCGCGGTGGAAGAAAGCCCGTATTCCCCGTCCACGAAGCCGCGGTGGATGTCCTTGGAATCCATGTCCTCGTCGTCGTACCAGATGTTGCTCAAGGCATACCCGATCCTGGCGCTGCCGCGTTCGCCGAACCGCGGCGCGATATACGGAGAGATGGTGAACATGTTCTGCTGCACGAGCCTTGTCGTACCGTCATCCTCCGACGCGTCCCCCAAGGTGCGGTCCCTGTTGACCAGGCGATAGACGTCCGAGGCTTCCAGGAACAGGAAGCTGTCCATGGCGTCGAGCAGGGCATGGGCCCTCAGGTCGTGGTTGAACTCCTCGTCCCGGGTCTGCCGTGCGTAATATCGGTAGTCCCCCCTGTAGGCGGCGTCGAATTCCAGTCTACCCCCCTCGTTTTTATAGGAGAGCGCGGGTCGCAGGGCGGTAACGTAATCCTCTTCGCCGTGACGTTCCTCTTTCGTGTTGTCGTTGAACTCCTCACTCACGCTCACGGAAGCCTGCCAGGCCGGCTCGGCCCAGACACCTGAGGCGACGGCCACGAAACACACGGTGATCGCCAGCTGAATTCCCGTAATCGCTCTCATCCCCATGCCTCCCGATAGATGAAGATTCAAACCCGCAACGCCCCTAGTTGCCCCACAGGTACCGCCACAAGGCCTTCATGGCTCCGGGCTGCGTCTTCGCGTCCGGTTCGTCCTGGGGAGGCCGGTCCCGCATGGATATGTCGCTGCGCAGCTGCTGGTGCGCCAAGCGGAAGTCCCTGAGGCTCGATTCCACATGCGCCTCCAGCTTCTCCATGCGCTCACGCAGTTCGAGCAACGCGGCGTGGTCCCATACGGGCATGAACTCCAGTGTTTCGATGCGCTTGTTCATGGAGCCGATGACGCTCAGGATCTTGGCCTGCCCCGTAACAAGGGAAACGCCCTGACCACCGTCAGCCGCAAAGCCCTTCTCCCCTGCCCCGTCCTCCGGGACGGGCTGCGGAGCCTTGGCCTCCCAATACTGGGACTCGAAGGACAGATCCGCGGCGAGTTCGTGCACGATCTTTCCGTCGACCGCGTTGTTCCGGGCCGAAAAGGCGTCGATCATGATGTAGTCGCACAGGATGTTGACCAGACGCGGAACTCCCCGCGTGTAGGAGGCGATGGCCGACACGGCGTCGTCGCTCAGGACCAGGGCGTCCCGGTTGCCCGCCTTTTCCAGCCTGAACTGGATGTACTCGCGCACCTCCGCCGCATTCAGGGGCTGCAGATGGCAGTTGATCTGGATGCGCTGACGCAGTTGCAGAAGCTCCCCGCGAGCCAGGATGTCTCGGAGTTCGGGTTGCCCGACGAGGATGATCTGCAGCAGCTTGTCCCGGTCCGTCTCGAGGTTGGAGAGCATGCGCACCTCCTCCAGGATTCCGGCCGAAAGGTTCTGCGCCTCGTCGATGACGAGTACGGCCGGACGACGCCGCGCGTACTGCTCGACCAGAAAATCGTTCAGTTCCCGCAACAGGGTGGATTTGTCCTTTCCATCCGTGACCAGGCCGAAATCCGCGTTGATCTGCGCCAGCAGCTGGAGGGAGTCCACGCGGGTGTTGAAGACCTTGGCCAGGACGCTGTCCCTGAGTTGGCTGCGGATCATGTTGCGGATCAGCGTGGTCTTGCCCGACCCCACCTCGCCCGTCAGCAGGATGAAGCCGGCGCGTTCCCTGATCCCGTGGGTCAGATACGTCAGTGCACGCTTGTGCGCCCTGCTCGGATAGAGAAAGTCCGGGTTGGGCAGCAGGTCGAAGGGTTTTTCCCGCAGTCCGAAGAATTCCGCGTACACGTCAGGCCTGCCCTTGGTAAGAGTACGAGTAATACGACGCGCGCCCTTCGATCTGGGCCCCGTTGTAGACGATCCCCAGAACCTTCCCGTCCAGGGCTTCGATGGTCTCCTGGATCTGGTCCAGGGACGCCTGCCCTTCCCTGACGACCAGCAGCACCCCGTCGGCTATGCCTGCTATGGAGCGCGTCTCGGCAAACGGCAGTACGGGCGGGGTGTCGATGATGATGTAGCGGTCCCCGTAACGGTTCTTCATCTCCCGGAAAAGGCGGCGCATGGTCTCGGAGGTGAAGAGCTCCACCGGGTTTGCGATGGGCGTGCCCGCAGGCAGGACGGACAACCTGCCGATATCGGTCTTGACGAGGAGTTCGCCCACGTCGAGGCCTTCCCGCAGGCAGTCCGAAAGCCCCCGCGACGCCGTCAGTCCGAGGTACTTGTTGACGCAGGGACGGCGCAGATCCGAGTCGATCAGCAGGACGGTATGGTCGTATTCCCCCGCCAGACTGACGGCCAGATTGATGGCCGTCATGCTCTTGCCTTCGCCCACGGTGGCGCTGGTGACGGCGATGAGGTTGTCGAATCGCTCCCGCCTGGTCATCTTGACCAGCGCTTCCTTCAGCTTGCGGTATTCCTCGGCGACGGGCGACAGGGGGGCGTTGACCACGACCATGGTTTCCTCGGGCAGCCGCGCAACACGCAAAGACCCGCTGTCCACCAGAGGTCTGCGCTCGATGCCGGGCAGCCCCCCGCCCCTGCCGCCGGAGTGCTGAAATCCCGCCGCCTTGGCCAATGCGTCTTCGATTCTGCTCATATGGTCTTCCTGTTTTCCTGCACGTGTTTGGAAACCGTCCTTTCGCGCCCCGCGCCGCTCACGACCGCCACCCTGAAATCCGACCGATCACCTGCTCCAGGTACGGGCTGCCCATGGCCTCCAAGATTCCCACCGCCAGAAGCAGGGAAAAATAGACCAGGGCCCCCGCCATGAAGATCCGGTCGGCCTTCCTGCGCCTCCGCTCCTCCTCGGGTTTGGGGATCACGGGCAGCACCGCCAGAACGCGCTGGTTCAGCACGCGCAGGTCGGCCACGCTCCTGACCGCCCCGCCCATCATGTACGGCAGGATGACCAGGGCCAGGCCCGTGCCGATACCGAGCACTAGGCTGCCGAAGATGATCAGGGGACGGTTGGGGAAGACCGGTATTTCGGGAAGTACCGCCGGGTCGACGATGCGGAAGGTCATGGACTTGTTCTCGATCTCCATCTGCTTGGACACTTCGGACTGGCCGTAACGGGTCACAAGCTGGTTGTAGATCTCCGTTTCGTTCTGCTTCTTGCGCAACAGCTCTTCGAGCCCGGTGCGGATGGTCGGCATCTCCCGCAGCAGCAGCCTCTTGTCCTCGATGGTCCGCAATTCCGCCTCTTCCTGCATCCTGATGCCTTCGAGTTCGGCCCTGATCATCGCCCTGGTCTGGGTTGCCGCGCCGCTTCCGCCCCGCTGCGGGTTGGCCCGGGCCACCGCGATCTGATCCTTCAGGCGCACGACCTTGGGATGGCTGTCGGTGTACGCGGTCTTGAGCACCTTCAGCTGGCGCTCCATCTCGGCGACATTCCCGCCATCCCCGCCGCCCGAAGGCAGGAGCTGCTGCTGCGTCTCCAGGGCGAAACGGCGGCCGCGGATGGCCTCCAGCTTCTTCTCCGACTCGGCGATCTCGTAGCGGATGATGGTTTCGTCCACGGCCAGCTGCATGCCGTGTTCCGCCTTGTAGCGGTTGACCTCGTCCTCGACGGCGTCGATGCGCTTCTTGAAGCTTTCGATCTGGGCGCTCAGAAAGCGCGTCGCCTCCAGGGACTCGTTGCGCTTGGCCGCGGTGTTGGACTCGATGTAGACTTGGGTGATGGTGTTGACGAGATCCCGTGCGAAAACCGGGTCCCAATCCGCATAAGTGATGAAGAAAACACCCCGCTTCTCGTCCAGCTTGATGGATATCCTGTCCCGCAGCTTGGCGATGTATTCCTCGCGCTCGGCATCCGTGTTCAGATAGACGTCCTTGTCCAGGATGCGCAGCACCTGGGACAGGGATTCACGGCTGAGCATGGCCAGGGCCAGAACCTTGATCTTCGCCTCCATGGACGGGGTGACTGCGATGCCCTTGACCAGATCGCCGATAACGCTCTGCTCGATGAACACCGTGCTCGTGGCTTCATACTTCCTGGGCAGAAGGAAACTGGCAGCCATCCCCAGGGTCATGACCAGCAGCACCGCCACAACGACCACCCGCTTGCGTGAAAGCAGCAGCCGGGTGTACCGCCGCACTTCCAGATACAGTTCGTGATTCATAGGAACGCGCGCTCCCGTGGGTTAAAAGAAACCTTCGCTGGCGATGATGTAGTCCCCGCGCTGCAGAAGCACGTTCTGCGTCAGGTCCTTGCCTTCCGCCAAATCCTGGGCCCGGACCCTGATACGCTTCTCGCCGCCATTTTCCCTCCGCACGATCACGGTGTCGTTGCGCTTGGCGAACTTGTTGAACCCACCGCTCTCGAGCAGGGCGTCCATGACCGTCATCCCTTCCTTGAAGGCCAGGGCGCGCGGGGCGTTCACTGCGCCGAGCACATAGATGTACGGCTCCGGAAGCGCGGGGAAAAATATGACGTCATTGTTCTCCAAGGCGATGTCCTGGCTCATATCGCCCTGGTGCAGCAGCCGGTCGAAGTCGCGATCGAGTCGCGTCGGACCGCGCATGACATGCGCCCCCTTGAGGTCGGCCCGGGTCAGATCCATCCCCGCAAGCAACTGCAGCAGCGTCGTTTTCTGCCTGAGGTCGAACGTCCCCGAAGGAACTCCGCCGCCGATGATGTAGACTTTGCTGTTGCAGATCTCAGCCATGGAAACGGTGACCAGCGGGTTTTTGACCAGGGAGGCCAGCTTGGCCGTAACCTCCTTCTGCAGGTCCTCCGGCGTCAGCCCCTCGGCCATCAACTCCCCGGCGCCCGGCAGGGAGATGCGCCCGTCAGGCCGCACCAAGGCCAAAACGGAAAGGTCCGGTTCTCCCCAGACGAAAATCTGGAGCTTGTCGCCCCCGCCGATGACGTACTCCTTCGCCAGACCAAAATTCGCTGAAAACGCGACGGCCAAAATCAGGGCCAGGGCAAGCACGGAAAGTTTACGTACACTTATTACAATACGAGAACATAAATACATACCTACCTCCCATTTCCGGCAAAAACGACCTTAAATGTTTTTAAAATTATGTATATATCAAACAAAATCGACATATGTTTTATATAATATAAATCGTATCTTAATTTCTCAAGAGAGTCTTCTATTGAAGATCCATATGGATAGCATACTTGAGCCCATCCAGTAAGCCCTGGCTTAACATAATGTCTTTCGGAATAATACGGTATGCTTTTCTTCAACTCATTGATGAACTCCGGCCGTTCAGGTCGAGGACCGACAACAGACATTTCACCCCATAAGATATTGAATAATTGCGGAATTTCATCGAGGCGTGTCTTGCGAAGAAAATTGCCGACGCATGTGATCCTCGGGTCGTTTTGTTGGGACCATACGGCCCCTGTCCTGGATTCCGCGTCCTGGTACATGGAGCGGAACTTCATGAGACGGAAGCTGCGGTCGCCGCGGCCGACGCGGGTCTGGCGGAACAGGACGGGCCCCGGCGAATCGAGTTTGATGGCGAGACAGATGAACGGCACCAGCGGCATGAAAACCAGCAGACCCGACAGGGACGCCGCGACATCAAGGATGCGCTTCCCCAGACGCAAGAGCCAGGTCACCTTGAACCCCTGGCCGAAGATGAACCAACTGGGGGTGATGTTCTCGATGAGAAGCTTGCGCGTGGCCAGTTCGAAAAATGAAGGGGCGTCAACAACGTCGATCCCGTGCAGCTTGCAGCTCAGCAGATCATCGACGGGGAAGACTCCTCGGCGTTCCCCCAGGGAAACCACGATCTGGTCGGCCATGAAATTCTGCGCCAGACGCAGCAGGCCGGACTTGTCCTCGACAGCGGCGCTCCCGCCGTCCCCGTCCGGGGCGCACTCCCTGGCCGGGCAGGAAACCCAGCCCAGGAGAGTCAGGTCCCGCCTGTGCAGCTTGATGTACTCCTCGACGAGCCGGGCCTGCGCGCCACCCCCGACAATGAGAATGCGCTTGCCCAGGCCCAGGAACGCCCGACGGAACTTGGCGAAAAGGAACTCCGCGACCTTGAAGCCGGAAAAGACGCAGAAGCCGAGCAGGGCGATCTGTTCGTCCCCGGAGGTCATGCGGCTTGGACTGAGGAGAGCGTGAAACAGAGCCATGGAGATCAAGGTGACGCAGATCTGACAGAGGATGGCTGATGGAATGCGGAGCCTGAGATGGCGCAGCCCGCAATAGGTCCAGACGATCACCGACGGCAGGATGGCCAGGACCAGGAAACCGCCCGCCTCCGGCAACAGGGTGTTGTTCAGGATCACCTTCAGCGGCGGAGCCAGCACCGCCAGCGACGTTGCCAGCGCCAGCACGGCCCAGACTATGTCGGAAGCAAGGTTTCTCAATACCAGGTCAGCCATTCGTCCTCCTTCCGGCAGGACTCGGAAGCCGGATTGTGCGGATCGCGGGATGGGGCCTCATTCGTCAGCGTCGTCCGCCCCCGTTCCGCCTTCATGCCGCTTGATGAGCGGCAGCACGAATTCTGAAAACCTCTTTTGCAGCCCCCTCCTTTTCGAGCGCCTGTCCGCGACTCAGGAGCCGGTTTGCAATTTCTTCAGCAAGGCTTCAGCCTCGGGCTTTGCGCCAAAGTCCTCCCCGCGCACCGCCTCCTCCAGTGCCAGTCTGGCCTCTTCCCTGCGCCCCAGCTGTTCCAGGGCCAGCCCCTTGTGGTACATGATCTCCCTGTTGCCGGGCGCCAGAGTGGATGCCCTTTCCAACACGCCGAGAGCCTCCTCCGAACGGTTGTTGCGCAACAGGACGTACCCCAGGGTGTCTGTAACCGACGCGTCCGTTCCGGCGCGGGCAAAGGCGGCCATGGCGAGATGCACCGCCTGCATGCGGGTCTTCTCGCCATCGGCCCAGAGCATGGCCAGGTTGTTCAGAGCGGGAACAAAGTCGTTCCTGGCCTGCACGGCCTGCAGGTACAGCCTGGCGGCCTCGTCTTCGTTTTTCTGCTGCTGCGCGATCATGCCCTTGCCTGTCAGGGCATGCGGGTTTGCGGGATCCAGAGCGAGCGCACTGTCGAAAATGGCTTGGGCCTTATCCGGCTCCTTCATGCGCACATAGAGTTCGCCGAGCATGGTCAGGACAGAAACGTTTCCGGGCTCTTTCTCCAGCCCCTTGCGCAAGGCGGCCTCCGCCCCCACACGGTCCCCGCGGATTTCGAGGATGGCCGCCAGGGGCAGGTACGACCTCGCCTTGTCGGGCCCCAGGCCGACGAGGCGGCGAGCGCTGTCCTCGGCCTTGTCGAACTCGCCCAGGGCCATCCAGGCCCTGGTTCTCTCCATGATTCCGGTCCACGGATCAGCCGCTTCGAGCTGGCCATACAGCGCCATGGCCTTGTCAGTCTCCTTGCGCGCGATGTGCAGCTTCGCCTTGGCCAGGATCAGATCCTGATTCGAAGGCTGCTTCTGCAACCCCCGATCGAGTACGGCCACCGCTTCGTCACTCATTCCGTGACGCTGCAGGAAGACCGAAAGCAGCAGGGTCGACCCGAGGTCGCCGCCGGCCTGCGCCTTCTCCAGCCGCTCCCTGGCCGCCTCGATCTTGCCCTGCCTTTCGAGCACGGCGGCGGAAGCCGTCAGGGCCCGCACGTCGTCGGGGGAAATGCCGAGAGCCAGGTCGAGCTGCGCCATGGCCTCGTCAGGCTTGCCCTGTACGAGCCGGAACACGGCGGCGTTGTAGTAGGTCGGAAGATATGACGGGTTCGCCTCCCGCGCTTTGAGGAGGTAGGCCTCGGCGCCTTCGGCGTCTTTTCGCCCCAGGGAGACCTTGGCCAGCGCATTGTACAGGATTGCGTCGGACCTGCTCCCATCCAGGCCGTCGGCAAGAATCTTCACGGCTTCGTCAACGCGCCCGGCGCGCAGATAATAGTCGTGCAGCGCCAGCCTGCAGTCGGTTCCGTTGGGCGAGACCTGAAGCGCCTTCAAAAGCTCCTGCTCCCCCCCCTTGTCCCCCAGGGCCAGCATCAGAAGGCCGGACTTGAGCAGCAGCCCGTAGTGCGACGGCGCGATGCCCTTGGCCTTGGCGTATTCGGCCAGAGCCTCGCGCGGCTTGCGCTCCAGCATCAGCCCGTCGCCCTTGATGGCGAATCCGCGAAAATCCTCGGGAGAGGTGTCGATCATCCTGTCCGCCACGGTCACGGCTTCCGCGCCCCGCCCCTGACGCAGGAATATCTCGGCGAGGACGATGCGGGCCTGGGCAAAGCCCGGACTGTAATCCAGAACCGTCTGGAACTGGGTTACGGCCAATTCCAGATTGCCGCGGTAATAATGGGCCAGTCCGAGCAGGTAATAGGTTTCCAGATCCGGCTCGATGCGGATGGAGGTGTTCAGCGCCGTCACCGCGTCTTCGTATTTGCCCTCGCGCAACATGCACAGGCCCAGCAGGCGATAGCCCTCGGGCTTTTTGGGGTAGTCCCTGACCATGCTTTCGGCCGACGCCCGGACCTCTTCGGCGCGTCCCTTGCCGATGAGCAGACTTCCCTCCTTGTAGCGCGCAAAAAGGTCTCCGGGGTCAATGGAGGTAATGCGGGCATAGACATCGAGCATACCCTCCGGATCCCGCTCCTGGGCCTCGAGACGCGCCAAGGCGTGCAACGCGGCCTGGTTTTTGGGATCGTCGGCCAGCAACTTGTCGATGGCTTCGCGGGCCTTGGCGCCCTCGCCCAGGGTCATGAAATTGTGAATCAATCCGAGCCGCGCAGAAACCCGCCCGGGTTCGATGGCCAGCGCCTTTTCGAGATATTCCCGCGATTGGACCGCGTCCCCGGAAATGGAGGCCGAAAGGGCGAGCTGTTCATACGCGCCGGCATCATCGGGGTGCTTCTCGAGAAAACTCATCAAAAGCGGCACAGCCACGGCCGGCCTGCTCTGGTAATTGGCGATGCGCGCCAGTTGGAACCGCACGCTGTCGTCGTAGGGGTTCTGTAGCTGGACCTTCTGAAATTCCCGCTCGGCCTGCTCCAGCTTCCCGGATTCGACATAGGCCATCGCAAGGTTGAAACGCGCCTCGACGAAGTTTGCATCCTGCTCCAGGGCATTCTTGAAGTGGATGATCGCCCCGTTGAAGTTCCCTTGTTCAAGCAGGCTTTTCCCGTCCTGGTTCAAGGACTCCTTGGTATGGCTTTTGCAAGAAACCGTGATAACCAGAAGCGAAAGAGCGAACACTGTTGCGACTAACCTGACCATTCTCCCTCCTCAAAACAGTCGTCCGACGACATGACGAAGCGGTCAAAGAATACGACTCCACGTGATTACGGAATGTTCTGATCTCCGTGACCACGAAAATCCAACACGATCTCGGGGCCAGTCTCCCCCACCCGCCGACCCGGAATCGGAGAAGGAGGTGCAACGGACTGAATTCAATCTGAAAAACACTCTCATTACGCCACCAAAATTTGTTTTGTGCCAAAATTTTAATCTTTGCACATGACGAGAAATTCATTCACACAAACCCAATTCATGACCAAAACGGTACACATTCCACCTAGTAGCTTAATATAATTTGCCAATAATTAAACTTCACTGTCGATGGTTGAGTTTATCATCTCAATACATCATTTTTTTTATTGTGAATACACAAAATGATTTTTTTTTATTGTATGACTGAATAATTTTATGATATGAGGATAACTACATGACATAAACAACGACATATGTAGTACAACTATCAGCAATGCTTTCAACATGATATCACCGGATCGATTTACCTCCGTATGGCACGCCTTCCGAGAAGATTTTTTTTGGCCATACGCGATTTCGCAAGACAGTGTAGGACTTCCCGTTTCACCGAGACGCCACGTCGCCACACGGTTTCACGTGCCCTGCGGCGCTCAGGAGGCAAAGTTCGGGCCGTCCGGCCACAAGCGGAGCCCCTGGAGGCGCGGGCGTGTAAGCATTTCCCGAATCCATGTCGCGAATCCTTACAACGCAACCGAACCCGGCGCCGTCAAAACGCCTCCACCCTGCATCCAACCGGCACAATCCCCTGCGCCACCCGACGACAGGCAACCGCAACCAATGAGAGCGAATCATGGACATCCTCCCGAAGAACCCTGTCCGTCTCCTGCCAGTCCTCCTCGGTGCCCTGTGCGTCGCGGCCAACGCAGCCATCTCCTACGCAGCGCCGTCGGGCCAGGAATTGGCCCGCATGGTCCACGACAGGTACGTCGGCGAGGACATGACATCGCGCCAGACCATGGAACTCGTGCCCGCGTCCGGGGAAAAGAGGGTCCGCGAACTTACGGTGACCGCAGCGGACAGGCAGGGCGTGCGCAAGAGCATCATCCGGTTTACGTCACCGGCGGACATCGAAGGCACCGGCTTCCTGGCCCTCGAAACAGACCAGGGCGAAACCGAGCAGTTCCTCTATCTTCCGGCTCTCAAGCGGACGCGGCGCATCGTGGCCGGCCAGAAGGGGCGCAGCTTCGTCAACACCGATTTCACCTATGAGGATATGGAAAGACGGGCCGTCGAGGATTCCGAACATGCCGTGACGGGCGAGGAAACCCTGGGCGGGGTGGCCTGCTGGATTCTGGAAAGCCGACCCAAGGCCGGGACCGATTCCCAGTACTCCATGGTGCGCGCCTGGGTGGCCAAGGACATGCTCTTGTCGTTGCGGGTGGACTTCTTCATCGACGGAAAGGAACCGGTCAAACGCTTCAACGTGAAACAGATGGAACGCATCCAGGACATCTGGACCGAAACCAGCGTCGTCATGGAGGATTTGCACTCAGGGCACAGAACGCTTCTCGAAACGAAGGAGATCACGTACAATTCGGGCATCCCGGACTCCGCCTTCACCCAGCAGGCTCTGGAGAGTTGGTGAGAAAAGGCTTTCGCCGTTAAAGAAACGCGAGAAACCGCCGAAAGAGCGTGAAAGAATCCACGCACGACGCGGGACTGTTCGACCTCCCGGCGGCAGCGCGGATTCCGCAAGGAATCGGGAAGCGGTTTCTGGACCGCCTGAAAAGCGACGGGGAAACGATGCACACAAAAGCTCCAGTCCAAAGACGACAGCCGTTCCCCTCACGTACGCCGAGGGCGACGCGAGCGCGACGGGCGGTGCTCCTGGTCGCCCTGGCCGCGATGTTCCTCGCCGCCACCCCGCTTTTCCCAAGTGCGAGGCACGTGCTCTCGGACCTTTCCCTGACCACGGAAAAGGACGCCCTGACCCTGACCATCGCGGCATCCGGCGCGCCCCGGCAGACGAAGCATTTTTCTCTGACCGACCCGATACGGCTGGTCGTGGATATCGCCCCGGCCGTCCTGCCCGGCGCGCCACGCAGCATTCCTGCCAACCATGCGCTCGTCGAACGCGTCCGGGCCGCGCAATTCGATGCGCAAACGGTACGGGTCGTCTTCGATCTGAAACAACCCGTCAGCCACCGTCTCGATATACGGCAGCCAGTTGACGATTCCGCCGGGCGGTCGCTCGTGTTCACCCTGACCGCGGAAAATGGCGGGACGGCCCAGGCCGAATCGCCAGCGACCGGACAGGCTGGTCCGGCCCCAGCCGCCGACTCGACGGCGCACAACGAAAAAATCGTACTGCTCGGGGAATCCCCGGCCACCGGCTCGACGGTGCACAACGAAAAAATCGTGCTGCTCGGGGAATCCCCGGTCACAGAGCGCACACGGCCGGACGCTTCCGGATGGGGCGAGGCATCCCTCTCGGGCTTCCTCATGGCCAAGGTTGCACAGGAACTCGACGAGGAAAAAAGTCCTGGTCAGCCCAGGATGTTCCGCAACACCGTCAGGGTTGAAGGGAAATGGGTGCCCGCGGGCTTTTCCGGTGGCGAAAACGCGAAAACGAACGCCGAAGCCGCATATCTGCTGGGCTCCGTGCAGTCCGACTACCTCTCCTTCGGCCCTGACCCGGCTTCGGACGAATACGACCTGGACCTTTTCGAGGCCTACCTCTTCCGCTCCACCCCCGACTGGGATCTGCGCCTGGGAAGGCAAATCGTGCGCTGGGGCAAGACTGACCAGATCAGCCCGGTGGACAACGTGAATTCCCAGGACATGCGCGAATACCTCATTCCCGATCTCGAGGACCGCAAGCTTCCCAACTGGATGGCGCGGCTGCGCGCCTTCATCGGGAAAACGACCCTCGAAGCCGTCTTCATTCCCTTCTTTGAACCCAACGAATTCGACTATACCGGCAACACTTGGGCGCTCCTCGGGACGGAGCCCGTCGGCCTGCGCGTGGAGGAAAGCGAACCGGAAGGATTGGACAACGCCGACTGGGGAATGCGCGCATCCCTGTCCCAAGGCGGGTGGGATGTTGCCGCGAGCTACCTGCGCGCAACGGAAAAGACGCCTCACCTGGATCTCGACCCGTTCGACCCCGCCGGTCCGACGCTCCATGCCAACTACAGGCGCCAGAACATCTTCGGCGCCGAGTTCGAGACCACTGCCGGCTCGTTCGGTTTCAGGGGCGAGGCAGCCTATGTCGACCTGCAATCCTTTCCGACGGAAAGCCTCGACTCCGTCTCGAAATCCATGGTCCACACCGTCCTGGGCGTGGACTACCTGGGACAGAATGACTGGTACGCCAACATCCAGCTCTCCCATCAGCACATCTTCGGGTACGAAACAGACATCCTCTTTCTCAGCCGCGACAACGTCTTCCTCAATGGCGAGGTCAACCGGGAGTTCCTGCGCGGCAACGCCAAGCTCAAGCTGCGCTACGCCGTGGACCTGACCAACGGAGGGGCCTTCCTGACCCCCGAAGCCATACTGACCTCCGTCAGGGATCTCGAACTCTCCCTCGGAACCAACCTGTTCTTCGGTCCTGAGGACACCCTTTTCGGACGCTACCGCGACGACAGCCAAGTCTTCCTCAGGGCGACCCGCTTCTTCTGAGCGCCTCCGCGCCCGCGCCTCGCCCTCCGACGGGAACGTCCGGGGTGCCGATCGATGGCGCAGAAAATGCACGGCATCATTCAATCACGCCGCATCGAAACCCGGCACGAAGCACAGCCCCAGGGCAAACCTTGAACGGCAGGGCAGAGCATGTTTGCTGAATCGGGAGCCAGAGCGTTTCGTCGCCAGCAGCGCCACGTCGCGCCGCGTGGCGCTCGGCATTCCCGCACGCGCACCCCGGCGCAGCTCACTCGTGAGCTCAAAACACGAAGCGAGGACCGACCATGAGCGCCGAATCCGATCACGTCATCCTGGAACGGCGCAGATCCGTCCGTCTGCGACGTTCAGCCATGCTCCAGTCCAAGCTGGAGGAGATCGACCGCCCGAACATCAAGATCGCCGAGAACCGCGACGAGTTCGCCCAATCCTTCGCCCTGGTCTACCGCGAGTACCTTGCCTCGGGATACATCAAGAACCCGCACCCCACCGAATTGCACCTGAGTGCCTTCAATTTCCTCCCCACGACGTGCGTCTTCATCTTCCGAAGCTACCTGACCGTCATTTCGACCCTGACCCAGATCTTCGACAGCAGACTGTTCGGGCTGCCCATGGACGCCCTGTATGGTCCGGAGCTGAACCAGTTGCGCGATCAGGGGCGCAAGCTCACGGAACTCTCGGCGCTGGCCACGCCCCGGGAAATCCGCTGGTGCAACCTGATGGTCTTCCTGTCCAAAACCATGTTCGAGTATTCGCGGATCAACAACGTCGACGACATCTGCATCATGGTCAATCCGAAGCATGTCAGTTTCTACAAAACCATGTTCCTCTTCGATGACTTCGGCCCAGAAAGATTCTATGCTGGGGTTGGAGCTCCTGCAGTGGCGCTGCGTATCAACATGGACCACATCGAGCAGAACCTCCTGGAAAAATACCAGACGTTCGATGTGGACGGAAACCTTCACGAATTCTTCTGCAAAATGAGCACGACAATGTCCGAGCTACAGGACGGTTGGACCTTCCACGAAAAGAGACATGCCATGGAGACGGAGGCGGCGAAATTCTTCTTCGGTGCGAGGCCCGACATCTTCAGCAACCTCAGCAAGGAACAGCTCAATTACATGCGCCATCTGTACCCGTTCATCGACACCGGAGCCGGGGTGTAGGCCATGAGCCTCCTGCCATCCTCCGTCAAAATGCTCATCCCGAAACTGGTGACCCGCCGCCCCACCGTCTGCCTCATCCTGTCGGCGCTGCTGGCGCTCCCGTTCCTCATGCAGCTCCCGGCCGTCAGGACCGTGGACAACGTGGACTATTTCACCCTCGAAGGGGACCCGGACGTCGCCTTCTACGACTCCATCAAAAAGACCTTCGGCGATGACGAGTTCTTCCTGATCGCCTTCACGAGCGATTCGCTCTTCACGGCCCAAAGCCTGCGCGCCATCGTCGACATTACCGCCGGCCTCAAGGGCATCCCCGAAGTGCGCAAGGTACAGAGCCTGGCCAATGTGGACTACATCCACGGCTCGACCGACTACTTCGAGGTGCGTCCCTTCCTGGAGCGCATCCCCGACGACGCCGAAAGCCTGGAGAAGCTTAGACGCGACGCCGTCGAGAACCCGCTGTATGTAGGCAACCTCATTTCCGCCGACGGCCGCTCCACGGCCCTGGCAGTCTTTCCCAAAGCCCACGCCTCCGAGGACGGCAGCTTCCGCAAGCGTCTCCTCGACAAGGCCAGGCAAATACTGGCGGAGCACGCCGGCCTGGGCGATTCGTTCCATCTCGCCGGATGGACGGTGACCAACCTGAGTCTCAGCCAGTACATGAAGTCCGACGTGGCGGTCTTCATCCCCGTGACCTACCTCTTCATCGCCCTGACCATCTGGCTGGTCTTCCGCAGCGTACGCCTGACCATCCTGGCCGTGATCAACATCTCCGTCTGCACGGGTACGACCATGGGGTTGTTCCCGCTCATGGGCGTCACGCTGAACAACGTGACGACCATCGTGCCCCCGCTGGTCATGGCCCTGGCTCTGGCAGACTCGGTGCACATCTTCTCCCATCTGGACAGGAGCCTGCTCGAAAGCGGACTCGACCCGGCCGGGGCCATGGAGCACGTGCTGCAGAGGGTCATCGTCCCCTGTTTCCTGACCAGCCTGACCACGGCCGTGGGTTTCATCTCGCTGATCGTGAGCGACATACCGCCCATCAAGGAGTTCGGCTGGCTGGCCTCGGCCGGCATGCTCTTCGAGTTCGCCTTCTCCTTCCTGCTGCTGCCTCCCCTGCTGCTCTTGTGCAGGCCCGAATCCGTCTTCATCCACAGCCTCAAGGCAAAGGGGCTTAATGTCTTCCTGTCCCGGCTCTCGGATTTCATCGAAGCCCGACCCCGGCGCATAGCCCTGTCCGCGGCGTTGCTGGTGACCGTGGCCGTCGGCTTTGCAGCGACAATTCGGGTGGAAACCAACCTGCTGGAGTATTTCAAGGAGTCAAGCCGGTTGCGGCAGGATTTGCGCTACGTCGAAGAGCACCTGAGCGGAGTGGGCACCGTGGACGTCTCCATACGGTCCCCGCGGCGCGACGCGTTCCGTGAACCGGAGAGCCTGGCCGTGATCCAGGACATTCAGGGCTTCGCAAGCGCGTTGCCGGGGGTGGACAAGACCATGTCCATGGTGGACTTCCTCAAGGACATGAACATGTCCTTCCACGACGAGGACAGCCGGTTCCACGCCATTCCGGAAAGCAGGGAACTCGTCTCCCAATACCTGCTGCTGTACGATTCGGACGAACTCGGCGAGTTCGTCACCTCCGACTACGACCACGCCCGCATCCTCCTACGCATCTCCGAGCACAGCTCCGCGGGGCAGGCCAGGATCATCGACGCCCTGCGCGGGTTCCTCGCCCGCTACGCAACAGCAGACTTGAGTATACGCATCACCGGGCGGGCGGTTCAGGACGTCAACACCATCGACGCGCTGGTCTGGGGACAGGTCGAGAGCCTGGCGCTGGCCGCCGCCGTGATCACGCTGATCATGTTCCTGGCCCTGGGTTCGGCGCGCAGCGGTGCGCTGAGCCTCGTGCCCAACATCTTCCCCATCGTGCTGAACTTCGGCCTCATGGGCGCCCTCGGAATCCCCCTGAACACGTCGACGGCCCTCATCTCCGTGGTCGCCCTGGGCATCGCAGTGGACGACACCATCCACTTCCTGACCGAATACAACGCGCAACGCGGCCGGGGTACGCCCATACCCCAGGCGCTGCGCACGGTCACGCTGGAGAAGGGTCTGGGCATCTGCTCCTCGTCCATCATCCTGGTCATCGGCTTCGGCGTCCTCGTCCTGAGTAGCTTCGTACCCACCATCAGCTTCGGCGGTCTAAGCGCCGTGATCATGCTCACCGCCTGGGTCGGCGACATGGTCGTGCTGCCCGCCTTCATCCTCTCCAGGCGTCCCGCATCCTCCTGACTCGTTTCTGCCGATCAACGTGCTTCCGACGCTTCCGGAGCGGTGTAAAATATCGCGACCCCGGCTTGTCGACGGACCTTACAGAAGTCCTGGATCGCCGCATCAAATTCAAAATTTTATTCAATGAATATCGAATATTGAGCAAATGGAACAGAATATGCTGATTCGTGACAAAGGCGCTTGGCTTAAGCCGGATATTAACTTTTTTTTCAGATTTCAGGAGGGTTTTATGCTGAAATTCAAAAAAATAGCATTCCTGGCCCTTATGGCCACCCTGTTCTGCGGAAGTGCGTGGGCGTATTCCTCGGTGATGTGGGATCTGAGCACCATCGGCTATAACGCTTATGTCGGAGGCATCACACCTCTGGACAACATCACCTACGATGAGGTCATCGGCATCACCAACGCCGGGGAGGACTTCCCCTTCAAGTCCCACATCCTGCAGGATCTCGGTGCCGACCATATGCTCTCCAATGGTGACACCTTCACCGAATACGGAGCGTTAGGCATCGTCACCAAGGACGGCACCGCGTCATTTTTCGGAAAATTCGTGACCATCGACGATGTCCTTCAGAATATCCCTGCATACATCTACTATGAATTCGAAGGCCTTGCCGGCTACATCGACAATGTGGTGGGCAACACCTACGACATCATCTTCACTCCTGGGGTCGGCAGCGTTTCCCTGTACGCCTCCACGGACCTTGCAGGCGCCCCGGAATACACCCTGGCCACGTTCGACCTGATCAAGGCCGGCGCCACAGGATTCCTTCTGGACGAAGGCGCTGAACTCAACGGCGCGTTCAGCTTCACCATGGGATTTGCCAGCGTCCTCGACAACTTCTGGTACATCGACGGAAAGGAACTCACGGATCTGAGTTCCATCCTCGGGTATGCCGACATCAACGCCAACCTGCTGACCGCCGTCCCGATCCTTAACGGCGACCAGATTCCGATCGCACTCAACCTGACCGTTGAGAATTCCGGAACGGTCCGCCATGCGCCTGTCCCGGAACCGACGACCGTGATACTCCTCGGTGCCGGACTGCTGGGGCTGGGCTTCATGGCCCGCCGCCGCAAAGCTGAGTAACGTTGCCTCATCGCTCTGCCGAGCCGGGAAGAGACTCTCTTCCCGGCTTTTCGTGCTCACAATTCCCGGCATTTTTCGTACGCCGACAGCAAAACCAGGGGGCCGACCGTGAAGCGAAACGAGCATCTGGAACATCTGAGCGCCCTGGGCTACCTTGACCCCGCCGCCTACCATGACGTCGCATTTTCCCGCAACATAGGCCTGCTCTCGCCCGGAGAACAGGAACGCCTGGCCGGGGCCAGGGTGGCCATACCCGGCATGGGCGGGGTCGGCGGCGTCCACCTGCTCAACCTCGTGCGCACTGGCATCGGAAATTTCAACTTGGCGGACTTCGACGTCTTCGAGGCGGCCAACGTGAACCGGCAGGCCGGGGCCAAGGTGCCGGCCTTCGGCCGCCCCAAGCTCGAGGTCATGATCGGCGAGGCCCTGGCCATCAACCCATTCGTGTCCATCGACCCGTTCTCCGACGGCCTGACCATGGATAACATGGCCAGATTCCTGAGCGGAGTCGACGCGGTCCTCGACGGCCTCGATTTTTTCCAGTTCGAAATCCGGCGCACGCTTTTCAATACGGCCCGTTCCATGGGCATCCCGGTCATCACCGCCGGCCCCCTGGGCTTCAGCTCCGCGTTGCTGGTCTTCACCGCGGACGGCATGTCCTTCGATGAGTACTTCGACGTACGCGATAGCCTGTCCATGGAGGAGAAGTACCTGCATTTCGCCATGGGCCTTGCGCCCAGGCCGACGCAGATCGGCTACATGGACCTCTCCCGCGTGGATCTGCGCGGCGGCAAGGGGCCGTCCTTGAGCATCGCCTGCCAGCTTTGCGCCGCCCTCGCCGCGACCGAGGCCGTACGTGTCATCCTGGGCAGGCCGGGCCTGAAGCCTGCGCCCTCTTTCCTGCAGGTCGACCCGTATCTCCGCACGCTGCGCCAGGGCAGGCTGCCCTGGGGCAACCGCTCGCCCCTACAGCGCCTCAAGATCTGGTACGTGCGCAACGTGCTCCTCGCCGCCGCGGCCAAGGCCCGGCCGGAAGTACCGCCAATGCCGGCCGCGGTCGACACGCCATCCGCCGTTCCGTCGCCCGAGATGGCGGACTACCTGCTCCAGGCCGCCGTGCGCGCCCCCTCGGGCGACAACGTCCAGCCATGGCGCTTTCGGCTGACAGACAACGCCATCCAGGTCTTCATGGATTCCGACGCGGACAGGTCATTCTTCAACATCCGCCAGACCGCATCGGTCATCGCTTCCGGGGCTGCGCTGGAGAACATCTCCCTGGCAGCCGCGTCCGCTGGGTTGCGCGCGACCGTGACGATACGGCCGGACGCCGCGCAGGAGAATCTCATGGCCGAGGTGCGATTTGAACCCGGCGCCCCCGACCCATCACCCCTGGCGCGCTGCATATGGACGCGCTGTACCAACCGCCGTCCGTACTCGCGACGGCCGTTGCCGGCCTGGCTGCAGGAAGATCTCAAAGCTCGCCTGACTGACATGCCCGGTGCGGACCTGCACCTGCTGACGACGCGCAGCCAGCTGCGCAGGCTGGCCAGGGTGGTCTACCTGGCGGACAGAATCCGCACGGAGCACAGGGGACTGCACGAACATTTCGTCTCCATGGTCCGCTTCAGCGCCCACGACGCACAGCGGACGCGGGACGGCCTGCCTTTGCCGAACCTTGAGGCCGGCCGGGCCGGTGACGTCTTCCTGCGTCTGACCAGGCCGTGGCAGGCCATGCGCATCGCCAATGCCCTGCGCCTCGGACGGCTGGCCGCCCTGCACTCGGGCCGCGGCATCCTCGCCAGCGGGGCTGCGGGGCTGGTTGTCGTCGATGGTTTCGAAGAGCGCGACTTTCTGCTCGGCGGGCAGGCGCTGCAGCGGATCTGGCTGGCCCTGGACCATCACGGCCTGCAGATGCAGCCCATGACGGCCGTTACGCTGTTCTGGCTGCGCTGGCTGTGGGAAGGGGAGGATGCCTTTGCCGGCGGCCACAGGTCAATGCTTGAAGTGGTCTGGGACGAGTTGCAGGCGCTCTTCACAGGCGTGAATTTCAACCGTCAGGGTCTGGTCATGCTGTTCCGCACCGGCTATGGCCCAGGGATACGCCACCGTACCCTGCGCAAGGGCGTCGACACCTTTCGCATGCCATGAAATAAAGCCCGCGACGTTCACCCGGGCCGGAGGCTTCCGAATTCTGCAGGGTGTCGGAAAAGTTTACAGCCCCAAAAAAATGAAGGGTCCGAAACGGTAGTTGTTTCGGACCCTCCCTGTAAACGGCGCGCTTGAGCGTCTACCTGCGCAACCTGCGTCCCATGAAGGCCAGGGCCGACATGCCAAGCCCCAGCAGGATCAGGGTCGAAGGCTCAGGTACGATGTTGCGCTGGAACGCACCGGAAAGATAGATTTCTTCCGGTCCGTCATTGAGGTTCGTGAAGTATGGGGTGAAGGAGATGATCCGTCCGGTGGCGTTGTAGAGCGCCAGGTCCAGATCGGGCGCATAGAGCAGGAAGTCTGCGAATCCGCCGCCGATGTTGCTGTTCACGGTCGAACTATTTGTCGCGGATATCGGGAAGGTGATCTCTTCCGGGACTTTGACCAAATCCATCTGGTTGTAGACTCCGTTGGTCGAATTATCGAAAGACCAGGACCTGACCACGTCGCCGTTGGCCTCGGTGATGGTGACGATGCCGCTCACGTACTCGGTGCCCTCGCCTTCCTTCATGTCCTGGTTCAGGTCATAAATGATCACCGGGATGGAGGTCTGGTAGTTTTCCAGCAGGAACGCGAGCAGGTTACTGACAGACGCGGACCACGTCGCGGTCTGGGTTAAAACCTGGTCCGTACTTTTTCGTAAATCGAGTTCCGATGTTGAATTCATGAAGTCGGTTCCGTCGACATCGGGATTGTCGCTAGATGGTCCTGACCACATCACCAAATCCAGCGTTCCGGAACCGGCTTTGTACTTGTACAGGTCCGCGTACTGCTTGCTGACATAATAGTCGGATTTGCTATTCCCGTAGAGTTCCTGCAGCACGGCTGTCGAATACGAATAAAACTGGTCGTACTGCATGGCGAACGGCAACACGGGCTCGGGCAGATAGATGGCCGCCCACGACGGCGCCGCCAGCAGGATCAGGCATGCCGCCCCTAAAATCCTCTTAAGCATGATTCGCATGGATTGTCCCTCCGTTGATATTCGTTCATTACGAGTTTGACAGAAGGGCAGCAATAACAGTGCCGAACGCAATTACCTGATTTTAAAATAAAAAAATATCTTATGGCACATAAAATGTAAGACTTCCCGACATCTGATCGAAATGGTTCACAGGCGCATCCGCACCGACGCGCCCCCCTTCCACGAATCCGAAAGTCCTTTGGCACGCTTCTTACATACGGCCATGGCTATGAGCGAAAAAGCCTGGCCCCGTATTCTGCCCTTCGCACTGTTCATGGCCTTCATCGGCCTCGACGAGGGACTACATTTCCTTAACGAACGGGGCTGGATCGACATCTACGCCGCCGACTTCTTTCTTCTCTACCCATTGCGTCCCATGTCCGCGCTGCTCGCGCTTCTTCTGCTGCGCCGGGCGTACACGGAACTGGACTGGACCGAACTGGGCAGACCCGCGCAAACCTTGGGCAGCATCGGCCTGGGGCTCGCGGTCTTCGCACTCTGGATCAACATGGACTGGGCTCCGCAGGCGCTGGGGCAGCCGGCTGGATTCGACCCGACAACCTTCCCCGACGACGGCACGAGGCTGTCCATGATCGCGGCCAGGATCGCGGGGGCCGTCGTCGTGGTGCCGATCATGGAGGAGCTGTTCTGGCGCTCCTTCCTGCTTCGCTACATCATCACCCCGCATTTCTCGAAAATTCCGGTCGGCACGTTCACCTGGACCTCCTTCCTGGCCTGCGCCGGGCTCTTCGGCCTGGCCCACCATTTCATCGTCGCCGGCATCATGGCGGGCATGGCCTATTCCTGGCTGCTCTACAGGACAAAAAGCATCGCGCAATGCGTGCTGGCCCATGCCGTGACCAACCTGGCACTCGCGGTCTATGTCCTGGAACGGGAGGAATGGAGGCTTTGGTAGGAAAAGCCGGGGCAAACGAAGGGCTCGTTGCGCAACGCCATCAGACGAGCGAAACCCCTCCATAGACTATGCCGCAGAACAAGCCGAAATTGAAGGCAAACACCCAACGTGTGCCGGTGTTGTGCATCCTGTAGAGGGAGACCCCCATGGCTCCCAATCCCACGAGCACAACGGCTGTCCAGCCCAGCGAGCTGCCGCCCCACGCAAGAATAGCCCTGCTCACGAAAATCTGTCCATATCCGAGCAGCATTCCATGGGCCACGGACACAACACCGGCTTGGCTCAGGAGATCATCCACGAGCTGCATGGCCTGGCTGGCGGCAAGGGCGACGATGACCAACGCGAATTCGAGCACGATCTTCCCCGGCGATCAGAGGTGGATGCGGTGGAAGTTCCGTCGGGAATCCCTCCTGTCAAGCTCATCCCGGACATTGGAGACAGTCCGGGAACACGAAAGAACACGGCACATCACCCTTAGCCAGAAGCGGAGAGGTTCGGATTGCAAGTTCTGCTTGCATCGCGATGTCCGCCTCGTGACAGCTCGCGAAGGGATCGCTCGGACTGGTCACGCTTTCCCCCATGGCAAACCCGCTTCAGACTTAAAACAATACTGTAAGATGTCCCAGAATGCGTGTCGAAAAATCTTACAGTTTCTGGTTATTCTGAACTGACGGAGCGCATCGGGCGGCCTCACACTGGGACCTGACGCCTGGATTGCGGCCGGCACCCCGTTTCGCGGCACGGTCGATCCGCCGCTTTTCAATTGTGCATCAGCCCCTGATAGACCAGTATGCGTTCTTGCTGCGAACCGCCAACTCGACACCAATGCCATACAAACCACCGCAACAGCCATCCTGACGAGCGCACCAACGGACCATGCCGATACAATAGTCTTGCTTAGTCGCATCAATATCGAAACTATCTTCATAAACAACAATTTTCAAGGCATCACCAGGAAGAAATTTATAGTCTGATTCAATCCTCAAACCTTGTTGACTTTGATTAATGACTTTCGATTGAACTTTCTTGTCATTATGAAATATCTTTTCTACAGCACATGTCAACAAAGCTGCACTGCGCGGGTATCTCCTCTTCTCGTGCATACGCTACCTCCCGTCCGAATCATATCGGAATTCCATAAAAATTCGTCGCGGTACTGAAGCACGAAATGTTCAATGGCGATCAGTAACCATGCCGCCAATGACGCCGATCTTTGGATGATCTTTGCAATTCGGCAGCCAAAATTCCCCACGTGGCACCAATGATAAAAACGCGGGACGAGGGGTGAAGACGCGGACGTAGCATTCTGAAATTTCGAGAAAAGAGACGAAGAAAGAAGGGCGGTTACGACACAAGGGGGCAGGCGGGGCGCGGCCATGGCAGGAATGCAATGCCGCTTGGATGAAATGAACACGCTGCGGCGATTCGGAAAAGCTTATGCGCCGGGGTGCATTCGCCTTTCAAAATCGCAGCAGCGTCGGAAGTTGCTGGCGTCTTCGCCTAGAGCCAGTCGAAATACGGCTTGATCTTGCTCGGATGCCGCTTGGTGTCGTTCTCCTGCTCCTGGGCGTAGAACCAGGCCGCCTTGGCGCGGGTTTCGGCGGTTTGGGCGATGTCCGTCAGGTCGGGGAAGTTGTCGAGGACGTACTTGTAGCGAGCCCAGGCGGCGCCGTACTGCTCGGTCTTGTAGTAGAAGTCCGCCACGTAGAGTTCGTGCTCGGCGATGAGCCGGCGGCACTTCTCGATGTATTCCTTGGACGGTTCGCGGTAGACACTCTTGGGATACCCGTCCACCACCCGCTTGAAGGACTCGATGGCCTCGGACAGCTGGGTCTGGGGCAGATCGATGGACTTGTGGGAGTTGAACTTGTTCACGCCGATCTGGAAGAGGACGTAATCGATCTGCTCATGCCGCGGGTGCATGGACAAAAACTCCTCGTAGACGTCCACGGCCTCAAGATATTGCCGGTCCAGGGAGTAGGCGTCGCCGAGCATGAGCCGGGCGTCCATGGCGTAGGGGCTGAACGGATAGCGGTCGTTCAGCTTGACCAGGGAGTCGATGGCCTGCGCGTAGTCCTTGTCCTGCATGGACACGCGGGCGTTCTCGAAAAGCTCCTGGGCCGTGTCCTCGGGAGGAGTCAGGAAATAGTAGTCGATGGCCCCGCAGCCGTTCAGAAGAAGGACCAGGGAAAAAAGAAGCAGTTTGGTGCGCATGGCGAAAACCTGGCTAATGGTGAAGGATGCGCCGGCCGCGAACACGCGACGGGACTCGGCAAAGAACGAGGGCGGCAGCGTATCTGCGCGGCCACCCTCGGTTTACGACATTCGGGACACTCCGGAACTAGAGGGCCTTGTCATTGAGCATCTGTTTCAGGCTGGCCTTGGACACGGCCCCGGTGACCTGCTCGACCACCTCGCCGTTCTTGAAAAGGATCAGCGTGGGAATGGCACGGATGCCGAACTTGCTCGGCGTGGCGGGATTCTCGTCGACATTCATCTTCATGATGGCGACCTTGCCCTCGAACTCCTGGGTCAGTTCGTCGATGACAGGAGCGATGGCCCTGCACGGACCGCACCACGGCGCCCAAAAATCCACCAGCACCGGGAGATCAGATTTCAAAACTTCAGCGTCGAATCCGGCATCGTTCACTTGAGCAGCCATTATTCACTCCTTGAACAAAGGGTTTACGATATAATCGTCAGGCACAGCCCGCCCTCGGGGGATGGCCTCGAAATCCAGCGCGCTCGCCAGCCCTGCCCGGGCCAGCTGAACACCTGCGTACGCTATCATAGCAGCATTATCACCACAATACTTTTGCGCAGGGGCCAGAAATTTGAGCCCGTTGGCCTCGGCAAAGGCGGTGAAGACCTCCCGCAGGCGGGAATTGGCGGCCACTCCGCCGGCCAGGCACAAGGTGCGCACGCCGTCCGCGCGCCCCAGGGCCCGGCGCGTCTTTTCCAGCAGGGTCTGAGCGACTGTCTCGCTGACCGTGGCGCAGAGGTCCTTGACCCGCGGTTCGACGACGACCGGGTCGAAAGCGGCGTAATCCAGGGCCGGCAACGCGTGCTGCACGACGTGCAGCGCAACGGCCGTCTTCAGGCCGCTGAAGCTGAAATCGCAGTTGTCGTTGTTCAGGTACGGACGGGTGAAGAGCCCCCGCACGGGCGTGCCGAGCCGGGCCAGCTCGTCGATGTACTTGCCGCCCGGATAGGGAAGATTGAGCAGCTTGGCGATCTTGTCGAAGGCCTCGCCTGCGGCGTCGTCCAGGGTGCGCCCCATGAGCTCGAAAGCGCCCGGCCGCGGCATGGAATAGATGTGCGTGTGCCCGCCCGAGACCAGCAGCCCAAGGGCCGGATATTCGATGAACCCCGTGAACTCGCAGGCCAGGAGATGGGCGTGCAGATGGTTGACGCCGACGACCGGCACGCCACGGGCCAGGGCGAAGGACTTGGCGTAGGCGATGCCGACCAGCAGCGCGCCAAGCAGGCCGGGGCCGCGGGTCACGGCCACCAGTTCGACGCCCTCTCCCCCCGGCCTCCCGGCCTGGGCCAGGAGCGACTCGACCAGAGGATCCAGCAGCCGCAGGTGCTCCCGCGAGGCCAGCTCCGGCACCACGCCCCCGAACACGGAGTGCATGGGAATCTGGGTATGCACCAGCTCCGCCTCGATCCTCCCGCCGGCCCACAAGGCCACGGAGGTCTCGTCGCAGGACGTCTCAATGCCCAGACAGACGGGGCCGGATGCACATGGGGTGGAAATGACGGACAAACCGGAAATGCCTCAATACGTTACATGAAGGAGAAATCTCGAAGATGGATCGACATTGCACGGAGTCCTCGACGAGCCAGAACCCGGACGACCGTCCAGAATTCATTCTGGCAAGGCGCAAAGCCGTTTTGGAGGGCGAAGTGTAGTCGACTACATGAGCCCGCCAAAACGGCTGCAGCAACGCAGTCCAGAATGAATTATGGGCGGTCGTCCCCAGCTTCGCGGTAGTATTGGAGAACGACCTCCACATCCTTCTTCGACCCCACGAAGAGCGGCACGCGCTGGTGCAGTTCCTCGGGCTCGATGTCGAGGATGCGCCGCGTGCCGTCAACGGCCAGGCCGCCGGCCTGTTCGACGATCATGGCCATGGGGTTGGCCTCGCACATGAGCCTGAGCTTGCCTTTGGGCTTGCGCGGATCGCGGTGGTCGGCCGGATACATGAAAATGCCGCCGTAGATCAGGTTGCGGTGGAAATCCGAGACCAGGGAGCCGATGTAGCGCAGGCTGTAGGGCCGGCCCAAGGCGTTCTCGTCGGACTTGAAATGGTTGACGATGCGCCGCGTGGGTTCGTCCCAGTAGGACCAGTAGCCCTCGTTGACGGAGTAGATGCGCCCCTGCTCCGGGATCTGGATGTTCGGGTGGGACAGCAGGAACTCGCCCACGCTCGGGTCCAGGGTGAAGCCGTGCACGCCGTTGCCGGCCGTGTAGACCATCATGGTCGAAGAACCGTAGATGATGTAGCCCGCGGCCACCTGCATGGCGCCTTTCTGCAGAATCTCGTCCAGGGTTACGGCCTGCTGGGTGTAGGACGTGCGGCGGTAGATGCTGAAGATGGTGCCGATGCTGACGTTGGCGTCGATGTTCGCCGAGCCGTCGAGGGGGTCGAAGATGAGGATGTAGTCGCCCACAGGGAACTGCCGGGGGATCTCGATGAAATCGGCGTTCTCCTCGGAGACCATGGCGCAGAGCACCCCCGCCCGCTCCATGCGGCGGATGATGACCTGGTTGGAGAAGTCGTCGAGCTTCTGCACGATCTCGCCCTGGACGTTGACTTCGCCCGTGGCCCCGAGAACGTCGAGCAGGCCGGCCTTTGATACCTCGCGGCCGATGATCTTGGCCGACAGGATGAGTTCCGTGAGGAGCCGGGTGAACCGGCCCGAGGCCATGGGCCTCTCCTTCTGGCTGAGCAGCAGGTGCTCGACAACCGTTACCTGGCGCATAGCTATGCCTCAGTTGGGATAGATGTAGATGAGATTGTCGGAGGTCATGCTCCGAACCCAGTAGACGTCGACATCCCCAGCGTCGCGGCTGCCCGAGTAGCTGGTGGATTTGGTGATGGGCAGCAGGGCTTCGGCGGACACGCCCGCGGCCTGGCCGAAGACCTTGTCGCCGGTGAAGAGCGACGTCTTGCGGTCGCGGATTTCGGCGGTCAGAAGATCCATGTCGATCTCGACCAGGGTCGTGCGCAGGCTGTCGTTGCCGATGGAGCCCACATGCACGAGGATGACCCGGTCGGCGCTTTGGATGAGGTGCCGCTTCGGCTCCTTGCCAAGCTCAACGAGGCTTTCGCGCAGCTGCGGATCGAACCCGAGGGTGTCGTCGCCGGCCAGGAAGAGCTGTTCGCCGTCCAGGACGGCCATATGCCTGATCCAGGGCTGCGCAGCCTTCTGCTGCCCGATCCAGGCGGCGTCGAGCTGAAAATCCATGAGCTCGATCTGGTCGACCAGACGCACTATCTTGCTGTCGATGGTGTAGTAATCGTCCAGAAACTCGGCCGGCAGATCCGTCGTGACCGTGTTCTCGTAATCGATGCTTGCTTTGGGATTGACGTAGTCTTCGTAATATTCCCTCGTCGTCTTCACCGGGGTGCAGGCCACAAGGAACAGAAGACCGCAAAGAAAAAGCTGTTTTTTCATGTATCCTCTCGAAATCGATTGGGATTGAACGGACACGGCCGATGATCGCAGGCCATGACAGGGCCCAGAGAGGACCTATAGCCCGGCCGGAAAAGAATCAAGGGGCAACCTGCTCATGCGTTTCCGGCGGATTCGGGGCCGAACTTCTGCTCCAGCCTGTCCGCCAGGGAGTTGAGTACAAAGTAGAGCTTGTTGTGCTTCTCCGCCTCGGGGTCCGGGGCGCTGCCGAGCTCCGCGTAGGCCTTGTCGCGCAGGCCCCGCAGCTCTTCGCGCTCCGCGTCCGTGACCGCGGCCTCCAGCAGGTCGTCGTAGATCTTGATGGCCTGCTCGTACTCGCCCTGGGCCGAGAGGAGCTTGGCCATGGTCTTGGTCTTGATGCCGGAATTGATGCAGAACTGGGCTACTTCCTCGGCGTCGAGGTCCCGCTCGGGCTCCACCGGGACGTCGCTGGCGGCCAGGTCCTCGGAGTAGTGCCCGATGCCGCAGGTCAGCAGCTTGGCCAGATCCACGCTTTCGCCGTGGGAGTTGCGCTCCAGGACGAACGCGGCCATGGCCAGGTCCGCCTGACCCGACTTGAGGTAATGCTCGCGCAGCCGCAGCCAGAACTTCTCGTAGGCCAGCAGCTTGGCGAGGATGGTCTGGGCCCTGCCTGCGGCGGCACCCTCCTCCCCCTCCTCACTCAGGAGATCGATGAGATAGAGCTGGGCTTCGAGGTAGTCGGGGTGGTTCTCGACGCCCCGCTGCACGATCTCGATGGCCCGCCGGGTGTGACCCTGCTTGCGGTACAGGCGGGCCAGCGGAAAGAAGATCTTGGACCCGGAGTCGTGCTCGAGGAGCTCGTCGAAAAGGGCGAGGGTATCGTTCATATTCATTTCACGATGTACATGATTTCGTTGTCGGCGACATAGCACAGCTCCCGCTTGATGAGGCGCTGCACATACTTCTCGTCACGCTTGAGCACCCGGATCTCGGAGCTCAGCTGGCGGTTCTTGGCGTCGATGTCGTCAAGGGATGCCTGCACGCCCTCGATCTTGAGGCGCAGGTCCTTGTAGGCCTGGATGCCGCTCTCGGCGTCGAAAATCTTGAACACCATGAAGATGTTGACCAAGCACAGGGCGAAAAGGAATATTTTGCTCTTGTCCCGGATCATGCACTACCCTTTCTGGCGGAGCTTCCTGCCCGCTTCGGTCCATGGTTCGATGTAATTGTCGTATTCGCCCAGGGCCAGATCGAGGAAGTTTTCGATCCGCTCGCCGTCGGCCGCGCCGATGACCGTATTCACGCCGCGCAGGAAGGCCTCGTTGGGATGCATGCTCTGGCATTTGGCCTCGACGAGGACGATGTTGACCTCCCGCCGCCTGATGCCGTTCCATTTCCTGACGATGGCCAGGATGGACCTGCTCTCCTCGGACTCTTCGAGAATCAGCATGTTGTAGTAGTTGATGCGGACCTTGTCCACGGCTTCATGGACATACCTGGCCTCGGAGACGAAAATGCCGCGTCCCTTGAGAAACTGGGCGATACGCCCAGCCAGGTCGTGGTTCTTGACGAACATGAAGGCCACCACGGCGTCGTGGGGAAAGTGCTCCGGGGCGACGACCTTCTCGTCCAGGGCGTCCTGGTCCACGAGGATGGGCTCGCGACACTTGGGGCAGTTGAGCTTGAACTTCCGTGTCTCGGGGATGCGGTCGTCGGGAATGACGAACGTCGAATTGCAGGATGTGCAGATGATCTCCATGGTTCCCACCCCCTAGAAAAGGGACGTCTTGCGTTCGTATTCGTGGTCGAGCTCCAGGCCCTCGATGTCCGTGACCTTCTCGCCTCGCGCCGTCTTGATCTTGTCGACCATCTGCGCCAGCCGCGACTTGTCCGAGGCGTAGGTCATGGCCGAGTCCTCGGTGATGACATTCTCGTAAAAAAGATTGGCAAGGTACTTGTCGAAGGTGACCATGCCGTAGGCGTCGCCGGACTCGACGATGCCGTAGAAGGTCTTGTCCTCGCTCTCGCCGTTCAAGATGCACTCCTTGACCCGCAGGTTGGACTTGAGAATCTCGAAGGCCGGCACACGGCCACCGCCGATGCGCGGCAGGAGGCGCTGGGACACGACGTACTTGAGACTCTCCATGAGGCGCGATCGGATGAGGCGTTCCTCGGCCAATTCGAACATGCCGATGATGCGGTTGATGGTCTGGCCCGTGTCCGAGGTATGCAGGGTGCCGAGCACCAGGTGCCCCGTCTCGGCGGCCTCCAGGGCGATGGTGATGGTCTCGCGGTCGCGGATTTCACCGACCAGAATGACCTTGGGCGCCTGACGTAGGGCCGCTCGCAGTCCCGAGGCGAAGGTGTCGAAATCAAGCCCCAGTTCGCGCTGGTTGACGGTGCCCAGCTTGTGCTCATGCACGTACTCGATGGGGTCTTCGAGGGTGACGATGTGCTTGCGGTACATCAGGTTGATGTTGTCGATGAGGGCGGCCAGGGACGTGGTCTTGCCTGTGCCCGTGGCGCCCGTGACCAGGATCAGGCCGAATTTCTCCTTGGACATCTGGTAGAAGACGTCGGGCAGGGCCAGCTCCTTGATGGTCGGGACCACGGAGGTCAGCTTGCGCATGACGATGGCCAGGGACCCTTTCTGCCCCAGCACGTTGACACGGAAACGGCAGCGCCCAGGCAGTTCATAGGACAGGTCGCAGGAGCCGCGGGAGAGCTGATCCTCGTAGAGGCGCAGGTTGCGGCCCATGAGGCACATGGCCACGGCCTCGACCTGGAACGGCAGCAGCGGCCCCGGATTGGGCGTGATTTTCGCGTCCACGAGCTCGCCGTGGACCTCGGCCTGCACCGGCTTGTTGACCGTGAAGATGATGTCGGAGGTGTCGGGCGAGAAGTCCAGGACCTGATGCAAAATGTGGTCAAGATGCGCTCGTTGCATGTTACACCTCGGTGAAGTCCTGGGGCGGCGTGACCAGGAACTCGCGGAACTTGGACTTGGTGGCGGCCTTGTTGTAGGCCTGTTCGGGGTCGATCATGCCGGCCGTCAGGAGCTTCATGATGGCGTCGTCGATGCTCTGCATGCCGAACTTGCGGCCGGTCTCGATGACGGAATTGATCTGGAAGATCTTGTTCTCGCGGATGAGATTGCGCACGGCCGGCGTGGCGATGAGGATCTCGATGCCGGCCACGCGGCCGGGCTGGTCGATGCGCTTGAACAGGTTCTGGGCGATGATGGCCCGCAGTGAGTCGGCCAGGCCCGAGCGGATCTGCCCCTGCAGGTCGCCGGGGAAGACTTCGATGATGCGGTCGATGGTCTTGGAGGCCGAGATGGTGTGCAGGGTGGCGAAGACGAGATGGCCCGTCTCGGCCGCCTCAAGGGCCAGCTGGATGGTTTCCAGGTCGCGCATTTCGCCGACCAGGATGATGTCCGGGTCCTCGCGCAGGGCCCCGCGCAGGGCCGCGCTGAAACTCATGGTGTCGCGCCCGACCTCGCGCTGGTTGATGAGGCAGTTCTGGGGCTCGTGCACGAACTCGATGGGGTCCTCGATGGTCAGGATGTGGTCCTTGCGGATCTTGTTCACGTAATCCACCAGGGCCGCCAGGGTCGTGGACTTGCCCGAGCCCGTGGGGCCCGTGACCAGGACCAAGCCCTTGGGCAGCAGGGCCAGGTTCTTGAGGACCGAAGGCAGGCCCAGTTCGTCCAGGGACAGAATCTTCTGCGGGATCTCGCGGAAGACCGCGCCGATGCCGCGCTTCTGCATGAAGAAGTTGGCGCGGTAACGGGCCAGGTGCGGCACCTCGTACGAGAAGTCCACGTCGCCGGACTCTTCGAAGGTCTTGATCTTGTTCTCGGGGGTGATTTCGTAGAGCATCTTCTTGAGTTCTTCATGCTCCAGAAACTTGTATTTGATGCGCTGCATTTCTCCATGCAGGCGGATGATGGGCTGCGAACCGGAGGAAAGATGGAGATCCGAGGCCCCCAGTTCATGCATCATCTTGAAAAAAGCATCGATTTGAGCCATTTATACCCCCATCACCAGGAGTTGATCACGAAATGCGGCATTCCGGAAAAGTGAATGTGACGTGTCCGCAGCCTTCAAAACTGTCCGATCGAATAGGCTTGTACAGGAAAAATCCACAAAACGGAACGCAAAACTTCAGTCGCCCCAAATCCGGTAAAAGCCGTACAGATAGTTCCAGCCGGAATAGACGGTCAGCAGAAGAGCCACAAAAAGCAGCCCCGAGCCGAGCCACGCGACGTTAATGCCGAACATCGGATAGTGATAGATCAGGGGAACCAGGGCGACGCTCTGCATGATGGTCTTGAGCTTGCCGTACTTGTCCGCGGCGATGACATGCCCCTTGTCCGCGGCGATGGCCCGCAGGCCCGTGACGAGGATCTCGCGCACGATGATGATGATGGCCACCCAGGCCGGAACCCAGTTCAGCTCGACGAGCATGACCAGGACCGAGGCGATGAGGATCTTGTCGGCCATGGGGTCGAGGAATTTCCCGAAATTGGTGACCTGATTGTATTTGCGGGCCAGGAAGCCGTCGGCCAGGTCCGTCAGGATGGCCACGAGGAAAAGCAGCATGGCCAGGGCGCAGGTCGTGGGACCGGGAAAATACAGCAGGGCGACGATGAACGGCACCGCCAGGACGCGAAACAGGGTAAGGGCATTGGGTAGGTTCATCATCGCTGTTTATTCGTAATGCTGGAGCCGCGCCCAGACTTTTTGTACATAGTTTTGTGTTTCGGTATACGGAGGAATCCCCCCGTATTTCTTCACCGCGTTGGGTCCCGCATTGTAGGCGGCCACGGCCAGCCTCCTGTCGGGGAATGTATCGAGCAAATACTTCAGGTACCGGATGCCGGCGTCGATGTTCTCCTTCGGGTCGAAGGGGTTGTCGAGGTCGAGGTCACGGCCCGTTTCGGGCATGATCTGCATCATGCCCTGGGCCCCGGCCGTGGACACGGCTCCGGCGTCGAACCCGGACTCCACGTCGATGACGGCCATGACAAGTTTCTTGTCCACCCCGTGCTTGCGGCACAGGCCCGAAACGATGGCGTCCACCTCCTGCACGGTGCGCTTGTCGCGCTTGAAGCCGACCAGAGCCCTGCGGATGTAGTTGATGGACTTCTGAAACTTGTAGGGCTTGTAACGTTTTGACGTCGGGATGTCCGTGATGCACAGAGACCCGTCTTCCTTGACCATGTAGTAGATGCCCTTGGCCCGCGCGTCAGCGCCGGGCCAGAGGAGCACCCCCACGAGGAAAAGGGAAACCGCCACGACACGTTTCATACGCCCACCGTCACCTCACCTTCAGACGTGGCTGCTCGAAACCGCCTCCAGGCTGTTGCGCGCGGCCTCGACGACGCGGTCGGCCAGGGCCAGCAGCGCCAGCTTGGCCGGGCAGTCCACATCGAGCATGACCACGGGCTTGCCCAGGTCGCCGGCGACCACCGTGGCCGGATCGAGGGGAATGGCGCCCAGGAACTCAAGCGAGTACTTCTTGGCCAGTTCCTCTCCCCCGCCCTTCTTGAACAGGTCGATCTGCTGGGAACAGTGCGGACAGATGAGCCCGCTCATGTTCTCGACCACGCCGAGAATGTTCGCCTTCACGTATTGCAGGAAATTAATCGATTTTCGCACGTCTGCCAAAGAAATTTCTTGGGGCGTGGTGATGACGATGCTCAGGGCGTCGGGCACGGTCTTCAGCACGGCCATGGGCTCGTCACCGGTGCCTGGAGGCGAGTCGATGACCAGGAAGTCGAGCTCGCCCCAATCCACGTCGGACACGAACTGGCGGATGGCCGAGGTCTTCATGGGACCCTTCCACAACACGGCCTGGTCCGGGTCCTTGAGCAGCGACTCCATGGACACCACGGACAGGTTCTCGCTGTAGCGCTTGGGCTGGATGCCCTTCTCGGGGTCGATGTCCAGCAGGCCCTTGAGGCCCAGCAGGTGCGGGACGCTGGGGCCGTGGATGTCGACGTCCAGCAGGCCCACCTTGTAGCCGCGCAGGGCCAGGCCGGCGGCCAGGTTGGTCGACACGGAGCTCTTGCCCACGCCGCCCTTGCCGCTCATGACGAAGAGCTTGTATTTGATCTTGGACAGGGTGCTGGCGATGACCTTGTCCTGGCGCTCCATCTTGGACTCGGGGCTGTCCTGGATGGTGCCCAGGTTCTGCTTGCTCGAACAGCTCGAGCAGGAAGACTTGGAAGACATGTTCCCTCCGGGTGTATCTTCGCCCGCCGTCCCGCCGCGCGGGGCCGGAAAGGGCTTTTCGTTCTCGATAAAAAAGCGGCTTCCGGGGCGGGGCCGCTTCAGACTTTCCAACCGTGTGAGCCGACGAGATCCACGAAGGCCACGGAGCCGTGGTCCTCCTGATGAATGCGGCCCTCCTTCTTGAAGATGCGCAGCAGGCGCTGTTCCCGCTTGGCCCGCCCCACGGGGATGACCATGATGCCCGGATCCGTCAACTGGTCCAGGAGGGGCTGCGGGACTTCGGGCCCTCCCGCCGTGACGATGATGCGGTCGAAGGGGCCGAGCTCCGGCCAGCCCAGGGTGCCGTCGTCCAGTTTGACCCGGACGTTGAAGTACCGCATGTCCAGGAGCCGGGTGCGGGCCGCCATGTAGAGCTGCTTGATGCGCTCCACGGTGAAGACCTCGGCGCCCATGGCCGCCAGGATGGCCGCCTGGTATCCAGAGCCGGTGCCGATCTCGAGGATGCGCATCTGGGGGCGGACCACCAGAAGCGTGGTCATGAGGGCCACGATGTAGGGCTGGGACAGGGTCTGGCCCAAACCGATGGGGACGGGATGATCACCGTAGGCCTGGACCTGCAGGGCCTCGTCGACGAAGAGGTGCCTGGGGACCTGACGCATGACCGAAAGCACGCGTTCGTCCGTGATCCCGCGAGCCTCGATCTGCTCCCGCACCATCCTCTCGCGATTGCGAACTAGACCCTTCAAGTTCCCTCATCCCCCCGGGCGCTTCGATTCATTGGAAATCATTGCCTAAACGCTCGATGCAAACCAGATTTCACCCACCAAGTCAACTCGCACGTCCCCGCAAGGCCCATGGAACCCCGCTGCAAACCTTTTTCTTGCGCCAGCCGTACGAATCGGCGAAGAATGAGAAAAAAGGAGTATGCCATGTTCCAGGTGAAAAATATCATGACCAAGGACGTCTTCACCCTCAACCAGCACGACAGCCTGAGCGCGGCCAAGGACCTCATGAGCCTGGCCCGCATCCGGCACATCCCCATCGTCGACGCCGACGGTCACTTCGCGGGCCTGCTGACCCACCGCGACATCCTGGCCGCGACCATCTCCGAACTAGCCGGCATCGACCGCGAGACCCAGGACGAGATCGAGGCCGGCATCCCCATCACGGAGATCATGCAGACCGACGTGGTCACGGTCAGCCCCGACCTGTCCCTCAAGGAGGCGGCCAGGCTCCTGCTGGAGGAGAAATACGGCTGCCTGCCGGTGGTCTGCGACGCCACCCTGTGCGGCATCATCACCGAGGCGGACTTCCTGCGCCTGACCATCGATCTCATGGACGCCGTCGAGCCCGAAGAGTGAAAGCGCCGAGAATTGATTGTGGACTGCGTTGCTTCACCGCTTTTCAAGGGCTCATGTAGACGGATGCGCTTCACCCTCGAAAAGCGCCTCGCTCCGCCCACAATCGATTCTAGCGCGACAGTTCACGCCGTTCATGTCTTCTTGACAACAATTCTGAAAATGGATCGCTTCGTCGAAGCCCCCTCGCGATAAACCCTCTCAAAGGCCACAATGAACGCGGGTCAAGGGGCGCGCCCCTTGCGGGGTGCGGGGCGGCGCCCCGCATCCTCACCCCTGCCGCAAATTCAGAACAGGAACATGGCCGCAAGGCCCAGAAACGTGAAGAACCCGAGGCTGTCGGTGAGGGTGGTCAGGAAGATGCTCGAGGCCTGGGCCGGGTCGCGGCCGATCTCCTTGAGCACGAGGGGGATGGAGGCGCCGGCCACGGCGCCGATGAGCATGTCCAGGCCCAGGGCCACGGCCATGACCGAGGCCAGCCCGAGGTTGCCGGTCCAGAAGAACAGGCCGGCGAAAACGAGCATGCCGACTATGAGGCCGTTGGCCGTGCCGATCTTGGCCTCGCGCAGCACGGCCACCCAGCTCTTCTTGCGGTTGAACCGCTCCATGGCCAGCTGCCGGATCATGACGGCCAGAGCCTGCTGGCCCGTGTTGCCGGCCTGGTTGGCCACGATGGGCATGAGGGCGGCCAGGAGAGCCATCTGGGCGATGGTCCCTTCGAAGAGGTGCACGACGAAGGCCGAAATGGCCGAGTTGAGGACGTTCATGACCAGCCAGGGCAGACGCATGCGCAGGGAGTAGGTCCAGGGCGAGTCCACGGTCTCGTCCCGACCGGCGCCGACCATGGACTGCATGTCCTCGCTGGCCTCGTCCTGGATGATGTCGATGACGTCGTCGACGGTGACCATGCCCAGCAGCCGCTGCTCGTGGTCGACGACGGGCAGGGCCAGGAAGTTGTAGCGGCTGATGAGGCGGGCCACCTCCTCCTTGTCCGTGTCGAAGGGGACGTAGATGAGGTTCTGGTCGCCCAGGAGATCCTTGAGCAGCGTGCGGCCGGGGCTCAGCAGCAGGTCGCGCAGGGAGACCACGCCCTTGAGGTGCCGGTACTCGTCGACGATGTAGGCGTAATAGGGGATCTCCGTCTCCTCCACGCGCTCGCGGATGAGATTGATGGCCTGCTGGGCGTTCATGGACTGATCCAGGGCCAGGATCTCCGTGTTCATGACGCCGCCGGCCGAATCCGGGTCGAACTGGAGCAGGTCGGAGATCTCCTCGGCGTCCTCGCGCTCGAGCTTCTTGAAGATGCGGACCCGGACGTCGTCGTCGAGGTCTTCGAGGATGTCCGCGGCGTCGTCCGGGGACATGGCCTCCAGGATGGCCGCGGCGAAGGACGGCGAGAGGCGGCTCATGAGCAGGTTGCGCTCGTGGCGCTCCATCTCCGTGATGGACTCGGAGGCGTCCTCCACGTCCATCTCCCGGATATACTCGAGCTGCTCGGCCAGGGACAGGTTTTCCAGCTCGTCGGCCGTGTCGGCCGGATGCTGGCTGTCCAGGGAGGCGGCAACCCACTGTACGGACGAATAGTCCGGCGGGATCGGATCGGAATTTTTCTTTGCATTCATGACTCGTGCTCGGTAGCTTAATCAGCCGGTGAGGTCAAAGCGCCCGTTGCATTCGCGCCGAAACGTCACACGGCATTTGACAAGGCACAAGGCCCCGAATACTGCCGCCTCTCACGGAAACACCATGCTTCACCCACTCGTCAGCACCCTTCTCGACCGCATCCTCCAGGGCGGCGCCCTGACGCAGGATGACGGCCGCGCCCTGGCCGCCCTCGGCCGGGAGCACACCACCGGCCTGCTCTTCGCCGCCAACGCGGTCATGAATGCCAGGGGGCGCGTGTCCTTCACCTGCTCCATCATCAACGCCAAGTCCGGGACCTGCTCCCAGGACTGCGTCTTCTGCGCCCAGAGCGGACACTACCGAACCGGCAGCCCAACGCACCCCCTTCTCCCGCTGGAGGAACTGGTCGAACGCGGTCTGGCAATGCACGCGGCCGGGGCCTCGTGCTACTCCATCGTGACCAGCGGACTGCGCCTGGCCGAGGACGAGATCGAACGCGTCTGCGCCTGTCTGCGGGAACTGAGGCGGCGCACGGACATGACCCTGAGCGCCTCCCTGGGGCTGCTGACGTCGGAGTACGTCCGGCGTCTGGTCGATGCGGGCCTGTCCCGCTACCACCACAATCTGGAGACGGCCCGTTCGCACTTCCCGGCCATCTGCACGACCCACGAGTACGACCAGGACATCGAAACCGTGCTGCTGGCCAAAGAACACTGCCTGCAGGTCTGCTCGGGCGGCATCCTTGGCCTTGGCGAGTCCTGGGACCAGCGCATCGAACTTGCCGGGACCCTGGCGGAACTCGGGGTCGACACGGTGCCGCTCAATTTCCTGAACCCCATACCGGGCACGCCCCTGCAGGACGTGGAGCTACTGACGCCCCACGATGCCCTCAAGTCCGTGGCGCTTTTCCGGCTGATGCTGCCGGAAGCCGACATCACCGTGGCCGGCGGGCGCGAGAAGGTCCTGGGCGACTACCAGTCCTGGCTGCCCCTGGCCGGGGCCAACGGCATGATGATCGGCAACTACCTGACCACCCGCGGCCGGGGCCTGGACGCCGACACGCGCATGCTGGAGCAGGGCTCATGGATCTGACCGCGGCCGGGAGGCTGACCCTGCCCGTGTCCTTCGACCCGGACGACGCCTGCTTCAACGGGCATTTCCCCGGCAACCCGGTGGTGCCGGGCACGCTGATCATGGGCCTGTGCCTGGAAGCCGTGCGTGCGCGTCTGGGCCATGCGGGGCCCTTGAGGGTCCGGCGCTTTTCCTTCGCCCGTTTCGCCGCGCCCGGTGCGTACGAACTGCGCATCGAGGACCGCGGCGGTGAGTTCGCCTGCATCCTGAGCCAGGGCGACACCGTCTTCGCCCGGGGGAGGATCGCGCCGTGAGGCTCTCCTTTCGCGGCCGCACGGCCCTCATCCTCGGCGGGGGGAGCGACATGGGCCTGGCCCTGGCCGCCCTGCTGCGTGACGAAGGGCTGGCCGTGATCCCGACCCACGCATCGGAGACGGGACGCGAGGCCGTAGCCCGGCGCTTCCCGGACTTGGCAAGCCCCCGTCTGGAGCTGGGAGATCATGATTTCGGGGCCCTGCAGCCCGTCCTCGACGCCGGCGTCGACTACCTCGTGGACCTGGCCCAGGGCGACCTCGAAGGCCTGGCCGCAGCCGCGGGCGACGAGGCCGAGGGCTATCTCGAAGCCCATGTTTCCGGCCGTCTGCGCCTGCTGCGTGCCGTGACCAGATCCATGCTCCCCCGCCGCTTCGGGCGGCTCGTCTTCGTCTCTTCCACCGCCGCGGCCTTGCCCGCGCCGGGCCAGGCCTTCTACGGCGCGGCCAAACGCGCGGCCGAGGGGTTGTACCAGAGCCTGGGGCTGGAGCTGGGTTCGCGCGGCGTGACCTCCGTCAGCCTGCGCCTGGGCCTCGTCGACGCCGGCCGGGGGAAGCGCTTCCTGGACGCCGACGACAGACGGCAGACGCTCGGCGGCAAGGTCGTGAGCCTGGAGCAGGCCGCCTCAACCCTTCTTTTTCTCATGTCGGACCAGGCCCTCGCCCTGACCTGCACAACCATCACCATGGACGCCGGACTGACGGCGCAGAAATACCTATGAGCAATATCGAAACCATCACGGCTGCCATCAACGGAATTCTGGCCGACATCCTCGATCTGGACCCGGAGCTGATCACCCCCGAAACGTACGTTGTCCGAGACCTGCGGGCAGAGTCCATCGATCTGCTCGAGATAGGCGTGGCCATCCAGCACCGCCTGGATATGGAGGTCGATGACGACACGCTGTTCCTCAAGAACATGCGCAAGGTCCTGGCCCGCGCGGCCAAGGCTGGAACTGCCCCGGAGGCTGCCTTGGCCGACGAGTACCCGCACCTGGACTCTGCCCGCATCGCCGAAATCGTGACCGACCGCGAGACCGGCCCGGTGATCAAGGTCCGCGACCTGATCGCCTACGCCGCCGACCGCGCCGGGGATCGGGAGGACTGATGGCCCGCCGGGTGGTCATCACGGCCAGCGGCTTCATCCTTCCCCTGGGTTCGACACCCGGAGAGGTCCTGGCCGCCCTGGACTCCCCCCACGGACCTTTCGAGCGATGGGCCGCCGACCGGCACGTGTCCGTCTGTCCCGTCGCCGGGTTCGACCTGCGCTCCTACGTGGGCCGCTGCAAGAACGCGCGCTACCTGACGCGCGGCCAGCAGCTGTGCCTGGCCGCGGCCGTGCGCGCGGTGTCCGAGGCGGACCTCGGGCCGCAGCACCTGGACAGCGCCGGACTCTTCCTGGGCCTGGGACCCAACCTCCAGGCCGTCCCGCGCGAGGACAAGGCCCTGTGGCTGCTGGACTGTCTGCCCAACACCCTGGCCGCGACCCTGGCCGAACAGCTGGGCCTGCACGGCGAGAACCTGACCATCATGACGGCCTGCGCGGGCTCCACCCAGGCCCTGGGCCAGGCGTTTCGGACCGTGGCCGCGGGCCTGGCCGACGTGGCCCTGGCCGGCGGCGGCGACTCGCGCCTGTCGGTCGAAGGGGTGCGCGCCTACCGCCAGGCCGGGGTTCTGGCCACGGATTTCGTCCGGCCCGAGGAGGCCTGCCGTCCCTTCGACCGCAACCGCTCGGGCTTTGCCATCGGCGAGGGTGCGGCCATGTTCGTCCTGGAGAGTCTTGATCACGCCACGGCGCGGGGTGCGAGAATCCTGGCCGAAGTTGTCGGCGCCTCGTCGTCCCTGGACGGAGGCAGCCTTACGGGCCCGGACCCAGCGGGCATGGCGGCCGCCAGGGCCGTACGGCTGTGCCTGGAAAAACTCGGCTCGCGGGACCTCTGCGTCCTGGCCCACGGCACGGGCACGGTCCTCAACGACGAGACCGAGGCCGCCGTCCTGTCCGGGACCGTTCCCAACGCCCGGGCCGTGTGCGCCTTCAAGTCCCGCATGGGGCACCTGGCCTCGGCCTGCGGGGCGGCGGAGTTGGCCGTGGGCCTGGTCTGCGCCGAGACCGGCCAATTTCCGGCCATCGCCAACCTCGAAAATCCGGCCTGGCCGGACCTCCCCCTGTTGCGCAGACCCATGGCCCTGCGGCCGAAAAACCTGCTCCTGCAGAGCTTCGGCTTCGGCGGGCAGAACGCCTGTCTGGGCCTCAAAGAATTCAAGGCCGGGAAGGATGCGGCATGAGTCCGGATGCACGCCATGCAGCGTCGAGGGTTGAGGACGCGCCCGGTGCCGACTTTTCCGCCTTCGACCCTTCCATGGCCCTGGATGCCGTCGTTTCATGCGACGAGAGGGAAATCGTGGCCCGGACCGCGGACGGACTGCCGCCCTATCTGGCCCTGGAAGCCCTGGCCCAGGCCTGCGGGCTGCACCTGCGCCGCCGCCACGACTTCGCGGTCCGCGCATTCCTCGCTTCCGTCTCGGACCTTGTCCATGTTCCGGGGCTGGGCCACAGCTCGCTGACCATCCGCGCCACCCTCATCGCCGAGACCGCGGCCGGCGCCGCCTACGATGTCATCATGGACGGCGCTCCGGCCTGCCGGATACTCATGGGCCATACACCCCTGGCGTCCCCCGACATTTTTTTCCGCCAGCGCTTCGAGGCCCTATGCACCCGCTCCTGAGCAGACTGCGCGCCGACGTGGAAGCCCGCAAGGCAGCCGGCCTGGGCCGGGAACTCCTGGCCGTGTCCGAACACCGCGACGCCTTCGCAGTGGTGGAAGGACGAGAACTCCTGGACTTCTCCTCCAACGACTTCCTGGGACTGGCCCAGGACCGGGCCATGGCAGCGCATCGGGCCGAGCTGTGCCACCTGCAGGGCTGCGGCTCGGGCTCCTCGCGCCTGGTCACTGGCACCTCCTCGGCCACCGTGGAGGCCGAACGCGCCCTGGCCGCGCATTTCGGGTATGAATCCTGCCTGATCCTCGGCAGCGGCTTCCTGGCCAACCTGACGCTGCTGGCCACCATTTTCAACGACAAGGACACACTGGCCCTGGACAAGCGCGCCCACGCCAGCACCATGGCCGGCGTACGCCACAGCCGGGCCGCCTTTCACACCTTCCGGCACAACCGGCTGAGCCACTTGGAGAAGATACTGCAGACGCACCCGGTGCAGGCCGTGCTGACCGAGTCCCTGTTCAGCATGGACGGGGACTCCCCCGACTTCGTGACGCTCAAGCGGCTCAAGGATGAATTCGGATTCCTGTGCGTCGTGGACGAGGCCCATGCCTTCGGCGTCCTGGGCGAGGGCGGCCGCGGACTGGCGCAGGACGTGGCCGACGTGGCCGTGGGCACACTGGGCAAGGCCTTCGGGCTGTTCGGGGCCTTCATCCTCTGCCCGGAGGCGGTCCGCGACCATCTCGTCCATTTCGGCCAGGGATTCATCTACACCACCGCCCTGCCGCCCTGGCACGGGGACATGGTGGCGGCGATGCTGGAGCGCGTCGCGGCTGCCGATGAAGCGCGGACACAACTGAAAGAGCTTGGGGACGAGGCGCGCAGAATCCTGGGGGATCTTCTCCCGGTCCGCGGCGCGGCCCACATCCTGGCCCTGGAGGTCGGCGACGAAGCCCGCAGCGTCCGACTGGCAGAGGGCCTGCGCAGCCGGGGCGTGCTCGTCTTCGCGGCGCGCTACCCCACCGTGCCCCTGGGCCAGGCCATCCTGCGCGTCAACCTGACGAGCCTGCACACGAGGCGGCACGTCGAAACGCTGCGCGACGCCCTGTCCGCGACGCTGAGGGAGGAATCATGACACGGCCCGGAAAAATCATCTTCATAACCGGCACGGACACGGACGTCGGCAAGACCGTACTGAGCCTCCTGATCATGCGCGCCCTGGCGGGCCGCGACGCCGTGTACCTCAAACCCGTGCAGACGGGCTGCACCGACCCGGATGCGGATTCCGACCCGGCCTTCCTGCACCGCCACCTGCCGGAAGGACTGCCCGGCGGCATGAGTCCCGCGGACTGCATCCACAGCCTCCGCCCCCTGCCCAAGGCCCCCCTCTTCGCAGGCGAACCCGTGGATTTCGAGGCGCTGCAGAGATTCATCGAAGGCCGCACTGCCTGCCACGACATCGTGGTGGTCGAGGGCGCGGGCGGCGTGCTCGTGCCGGTCACTGCGCAAAAGAACATGCTCGATCTGGCCATCGCCTGCCGGGCCGCAATCCTCGTCGCGGCCAGGGCGGGCCTCGGCACCATCAACCACACCCTGCTGACCTTCGAAGCCATCGCCGCGCGGGGTGCGGAATGCCTGGGCGCAATCCTCCTTGACCCGACCGACGCAGTGCCCGGACCCGACCGGACCGAAAACATCACGGCCATCGAATCCTTCTCCGGCCGTCGCGTGCACGGAGTGATCGGACGCATCGACGACCTGCGGCATCCGGACCCGCATCACCTCGCCCTTCTCGGGAATGTGCTGGTTCCCTTCGCGAACTGATTCCCCCGCAGCCTCCGGCCGCTCTTGACCGTCCACTGCTCTGCATGTACGAGACTGCAGATTTGGGGTCTGCACGGCAGACCCCGTGCGGCGTGTGCGCGGGACGGGCCCATTTGGCCTTGCAACACATCACCAATCGAGGAAGCAGTTCATGAGCAGAAGAATCATCCAGGTCGAGGAAAAGGTACCGTTACTCCAGGGCATCCCATTAAGTCTGCAGCACCTTTTCGCCATGTTCGGGGCCTCGGTGCTGGTCCCCACCCTATTCAAGATCGATCCTGCCATCGTGCTGCTCATGAATGGCATCGGCACGCTCATTTACCTCTTCCTGTGCAAGGGCAAGGCTCCGGCCTTCCTGGGTTCGAGCTTCGCCTTCCTGTCCCCGGTCTTTGTCGTCCTCGGTGCCGACGCTGCCCTGTGGGGGGGCAACTACCCCTACGCCCTGGGCGGGTTCATCGTTTCCGGTCTGATCTTCTGCACCGTGGCGCTCATTATCGGCAAGTTCGGCTCCGACTGGATCAAGGTCGTGCTGCCGCCGGCCACCATGGGCCCCATCGTGGCCCTCATCGGCCTTGAGCTGGCCGGCGTGGCCACGGGCATGGCCGGCATCATGCCCGACAAGACCGGCGCCTACGACATGAACGCCATCATCGTGTCCATGGTCACCCTGCTCGTCGTGGCCTTCGGCTCCATCGTCTTCAAAGGCTTCATGGCCGTCATCCCGGTCCTGATCGGCATCATCGTCGGCTACGGCGTGTCCATCGCCATGGGCATGGTCAACTTCGACATCATCTCGGCCGCCCCGGTCTTCGCCATGCCGACCATCTACACCCCCGCCTTCGACTGGGACAAGATCCTGATCATCATCCCGGCCTCCCTGGTAGTCATCTCCGAGCACATCGGCCACCTCGTGGTCACGGGCAACATCGTCGGCCGCGAACTGACCAAGGACCCCGGGCTGCACCGCTCGCTCCTGGGTGACGGCATCTCCACCACCCTGTCGGGCTTCATGGGTTCCGTGCCTGTCACGACCTACGGCGAAAACATCGGCGTCATGGCCATCACCCGCGTCTACTCCGTGTGGGTCATCGGCGGGGCGGCCGTCATCTCCATCTGCCTGGCCTTCGTCGGCAAGCTCTCGGCCTTCATCCAGTCCATCCCGACCCCGGTCATGGGCGGCATCTGCATCCTGCTCTTCGGCGTCATCGCCGCCTCGGGCATCCGCATGCTGGTGGAGTCCAAGGTCGACTACTCCAAGCCGGCCAACCTGATCCTTACCGCCATCGTCCTCATCGTCGGCCTGAGCGGAACGGCCGTGAGCATCGGCACGGTCCAGCTCAAGGGCATGGCCCTGGGCACCGTGGTCGGCATGCTCATGTCCATCATCTTCCACCTCCTCGAAACCATGGGCCTGACCAACCAGCCGGCCGACCACTAGTCCCGGAATCGACATCAGCAACCAAGGCGGGACACATTGCTGTCCCGCCTTTTTTTCGTCATGTGGGGGAGAACAATGAAGAGATTTTCACCCTGGCTCTGGATCGGCGGCATCGTCGGAGTTCTGACCATGGGGGCCCTGAGGTTTCTGGGCAAGAGCACCGACATCTTCGGGCTGCTGGCCGGTATGGCCGTGGTCATCGCAGTCCTGGCCTTCCTCGTCATCCGCTACGTGAACCGCAACTGGTGAGCCGAAACGTGCATGACGCGAACCTGCGGGACACGGCAGCCCTGTGGGGACTGACGTTCGAGGCGATCCTGCCGGGCATCCCGATCCAGGGCAGCCCGGAACGCTGTCTGGACCGGATGGTGATCCGCACGGATGCAGGCCCCTTCCTGCTTGAAGAGTTGAGCCCGGAGTCCGTCCCGCGCAAGACCGTCCTGGCAAGTCGCCTGGCCCATCTGGCCGGCGCGGGTCTGGCCGTGGCCGCACCCGTGCCCGGACGGGACGGGCGGCACGTGCAGCCCCGGAACGGTAAATTCTGGCAGCTGTCCCCGTATGTGCCGGGCATCGAACTCGACCGGGACACGTACTGGCGCGACGCCTGGCGCGGCGAAGCCCTGGCCAGCTATCTGGCAGACATGCGTCGCGCCGCCTGCGGAATGAATCTGGATGAACCGCCCTTCGACATGGCCGCCTACGCCCGCCGCATCGAGACCGACACCCGCCGCCTGCACCCGCGGGTCCACGATCGTCTGGCCCGGATCTTCACGGCGCTCCACCTCGGATTGGCCGAATGCGGCCATCTGCCGGCCGTCTTCAGCCACGGCGACCCCCATCCCCTGAACGTCATCTGGGGGGAGAACCGGATCCTGGCGGCCATCGACTGGGAATTCTGCGGTCCCAAGTGCGCCCTCTACGACATGGCCCTGGTCCTGGGCTGCGTAGGCAGCGAGGGCGAAGGGGCGCTCGTAGGCCCATTTGTCCAGGCCTTTCTGGAAACGCTGCGATCAGAAGGCCTGCTCGGCAAAGAGATGGAAGCCCACCTGCCCACGTGGGTTCTTGCCCTGCGGACCGCCTGGCTGGCCGAGTGGCTGCGGCGCGGAGATACGGAGGCGGCGGAGTTCGAGGTCTTCTACATGGAGATTCTGGCACAGCCACTCTTGAGGAAAACGCCTGGATCGTGGCCATGAAATGCGGCGGCCTCGGAGCCTGCAACCACGGGGCTTGAACGCCGCAAACTTCTGGGAAGCATCGGACCAATTCGTCCACCCTCATGATCCGACAACCCCGCGCCTCCTATAGGGTTCCCTGTCCGGGCCAACGACACTGCCCATAACTTTCCCCGCATAATTCATTATTCTCCCGCATGTGCTTCTCCATCCGATGCTGGCAGAGTGTTTCGAAAACCTTCGACGCACAGCACCGGGAGGATCCATGCCGCATCCGACAGCAGACAGTTCGTGGTTCACCTTCGAAGCCCCGGCCGATCACGCGTTCCGGGTGTTCGCCTTCACCGGGATCGAAGAGGCCCACCGGCCCTACGAGTTCGGGATCGAACTGGTGGACGAATCCTCGGGCGTCGACTTTACGGAACTCCTCGGCCAGCCCGCCTGCCTGTCCGTCGCCGACAAAAGCGGCGGGGTCCGCCATGTCCACGGCCTCATCCGCCACTTCGCGCAGCTCCATACCTCCAACCTCCGCACCCACTACCGCTGCCTGCTCGTCCCGCGCCTGTGGTTCCTGAGCCTGATCACGGACCACCGCATATTCCAGAACATGAGCGTGCTCCAGATCATCGAGCAGATTCTGAAGGAGCAGAACTTCACCGGGAATTCCTACGCCTTCAAATGTTTCTTCGACTACGCTCCCCGCGAGTACTGCGTGCAGTACGGCGAAACGAGCCTGCATTTCATCTCCCGACTGTGCGAGGAGGAAGGCATCTACTTCTACTTCGAGCATTCCGCCGATCGGCATGTGCTCTGCTTTTCAGACCGCGAGGGCGGGCCGATGATCGGCGGCGAGAGCCTGCTGCGCTTCCATCCCGGCGCCGGGACCGAGACGGACACGGCCGTGGTCCGGGAAGTCGAACTGAATCAGGCCGTTGTCAGCGACGCCTTCACCTTCCGGGAATGGAACTTCGAGAAGACACGCCTGGACCTTCAGGTCGGCCAGGCGGAGACGGATTCCGTCAAGGCCCCTGTCCCCGCAGGAATGACGCTGGAGCGATACCGCTATCCCCATCTGTACCAGTTGCAGAAAGACGGCAGGCGTTACGCGGACATGGAGCTGCTACGCCATTTCAGTCTGAGCCGCTGGATCGATGTCCACACCGACGCGTCCCGGATGCTCCCCGGACATTCCTTCGAACTGTTCGGTCACCGCCGACCGGAACTCAACGCCCGCTGGTGGGTCGTGCGGGTCGAGCACCGCGGCGAGCAGCCGCAGGTGCTGGAGCACGAGGCTCCGGACCGGGGGATGACGTATGCGGCCAATGTCCGGGCCATCCCGATCACGACGCGCTTCGTGCCCGCGTCCGACCATCCCAAGATACGCATCCCGGAAAAGCAGACGGCCATCGTGACGGGTCCCGATGGCGAGGAGATCTTCCCGGACCGGTACGGCCGGGTGAAGGTGCAGTTCCACTGGGACCGTCTGGACAGGCGCGACGAGAACACGAGCTGCTGGATCCGCGTGTCCCAGGGTTGGGCCGGCGGCCAGTACGGCACCATGGCCATCCCACGGATCGGCCAGGAGGTTATCGTCTCATTCCTGGAGGGCGACCCGGACCGGCCCATCGTCACGGGCCGGGTCTACAACTCCGCCAACCCGGTCCCGTACTTCCTGCCCGAACACAAGACGCGCACGGTCTTCAAATCCCTGTCCTCGCCGAGCGGGGTCGGCTTCAACGAACTGCGCGTGGAGGACAGGAAAGGCCAGGAAGAAATCTTCGTCCATGCCGAGAAGGACGTGAACGTGCACGTGAAAAACGACTGGAAGGAACACGTCCTGCGCGACCAGCACCGCACCATCGACCATTTTTCCTACTCACTCGTGAAGGGCGAAGATCAGCAGACCGTGGAACAGGACCGCAAGGTCGAACTCCTGTCCGACGATCACCTGACGGTCAGGGGGAGCAGCCACAGCCGCTACGACGACTGGCTCCTCCAAGCCGGAACCGAGTCCCACGTGGCGGCCGGCCGCAAGACCGTCATCGAGGCCGGCTCGGAACTGACCATCAAGGCCGGTGGCGGCTTCATCAGGATCGACCCTTCAGGCGTGTACGTTGGCGGGACCAAGGTCAGGATCAACTCGGGCGGGAGTCCGGGGGTGGGAAGCGGAGCGAGGCCCCTGCTTCCTATACCACCCGAATATGTGGGCAAATACACGGAACATTTTGTCCTGCAGGACAATGAAAGTCGGTTTTGGGTCAACATGCCGTATGAGATATTGATGGAAGGCGACGAAATCGTTTCCGGAACGACGGATATGCAGGGAAGAACGCACGTTGAGGTTGACAAGTGTGTCAAGGAAGTTCGTCTCGGCTTGTCATCTGCTTTTAATGCTGATTTGGAGTAATATATGACTGAGCATGTCAAAAATAAATATATGAAAAAATTTATTCTCATTCTTATTGTTATGTTTATGTTTTACTTCACAATTCCAATAATTTTTGAATTTTATAAAAAATTAGGCGCGAGAAAGTTATCTGAAAAATTCAGCCCTGGAGAAAGATATAAAGTCGAATATTACATACCTCTTGATTATAAATATTTATTATTTCCTTTTGATAGTCCATTTTTTGTTAAAATTTATGATTTTAAAGAGAAAAAATATATTTTCGAGAGCGATGTTTATGAAATGGGTCAAGGGACAGGTATATCTTGGCCACAAAGAGGTCTCCCTAACATTATAGTTGGGACAGGCATAATAACTCACGATTTAGAATTGGAGGAATATCATGCCGCTCCGTAGTGAGTCTGTTGATGTATTTTTAGAATCCACTTTTTCAGCGATATCACGCCTCAGCGATGCAAATATTTCTGAGGGCAAGATCGTTGTTATCAACAGACTGAAAATGACAGATCTGCCAAAAGTGATGACCAAGATGGGATGGACTGTCGCGCCACAATTGATGGAGCGATGGTTTGAAAGTGATGCATTCGTATTAGACGAATATTTGAGGAAAAAATATTTTGATGATCCTCTAGATATCCCTGCTATCCATTATAACGATAAAATAGTGACCATGGAGTGGGCACTCACATTCGAACGCGTAAGAAATGAATATGACAATATTTTTCGAAATATAAATACAGTAGCAGCAATAAAGAAATTGAAAGACCACGTAATCAATCACAAATTATTTGATGATGGTTCGCGCTTAGGCAATATCGGCATGAACGCCCGTGAACTCAACGCCCATTGCCAGATCCAAACCCAGATGTTTGGCTCACGCACGGATACCATTGACGATCTGTATGGTGCCATCGGGTTGGGCATGCTGCAGCTTGCCGTCGTCGGCGAAGTGCAGCGCGGCATCAACAAAGATTCATTTCGGGTGGACAATATCGGAGTGTATCTCAAAGACGCCTATGAGTTCAATGGGTTTCAGTTTCTTGGATGTTGGACCAACGAGAAGACATTCGGAAAGGCTGAAATATTGGGTCGTGCAGCGGCTCAAGCATATCGATTGAAGTCTCCGGAAGCTGCACTGGCTGCAAAATTCATCAAGACGGACCAGCCTGTGTTTCATGTTCACAATCATGACTTTCGAAACTACCGGGAAAAGCATGGAAAGGGTGGCGATTTCATCATCTATTCCGATGTGAAATGGACTCCCGGATACGGCTTGACAATCCCGCTTGGAGATGCGCTGCGAAACGTCCCCGCGTTTGCGGGATCATGATCGGCATCCGATGTGTCAACGGAACTCTCAAGGACGATATTTGAAACGCTCAATGGAAGGATAAACCGAATGAACACTCCAAAAATTCGAAAAGCGATATCAATCCTTATAATTTATCTGTTTTCTAGTTACTCTATCTTGTCACTTTTGTACTACTTTCTTGATATATATTATTCATATTTACAAATGCCAGTAGGTGTATTTGGTTTTTTGCCAAGAATGATAATGTATCATTACATATACCCATATCAATATATATTTGTATGCGCGCTATCGTATAGCGCACTTTCAACAGCCTGGTCTTATATTTTCTGGAGGCAAATTGGATTAAAAAGGTTTTTATCTATAAATTTTGTTATTATTTTATCGATAATTCTCAGCTCAATACCTGGAGGTATTCTTTGGGTAATCCACGACATGCACGCTGGATTTTTTCCGACAGGTGTTCGATTTTGGAAAGATATATATAATGGAGCAGTATCAGGACTGAGCATTGGATGGTTATTAACTTTACTTTCAATACCTTACAATATAATAGGCCATGTCATTGGATTATTCGCGACTAGTTTTATAGAAAAATCAACACGGGCATGGAGAACAAGATAGCGCATGGCAATAAGAGCACTGAGCAAACAAAAAATGAGCCATACCTGAAGTTGAAATGCAGCGTCCCGCGTCCGGCAGGTCTTGAAGTTCCGGTCTGGTGCGCTAGATTCTTTCGGTGGCATCCAAACCTTCCGCCGGATTCTTCGCCACGGAGCATGCCATGGGCATCGACGCCATTATCAGCCTCGCCGTGTTCGGCGGCCTCGTCGTCTGTATCAGCGCCAACGTGATACACATGCCCCTGGCCGGACTCGGCGTAGCATCCTCATGGCGATGGGCATCATGACCCCAGAAGTGCGCAGCGCGGGCATCCTGGCCTCGGCCGACCTGGCCGCCGGAGGCGCGGGCGTCCCGGCGAAGCCAAAGGCGTCATGCTGGCCATGCTTTTCGTGGTGACTCCGGGAGGCAACACGACCATGATCGGCGCGGCGCCGAACATCATCGCGGTCACGGCGGCGCGCAAGGCGGGCGAAGCCGTCACCTTCGGCTCCTTCGCCTGACTAGCCGCGCCTGTGATCCTCATTCAGCTGGCCGCGGCCGCGGTGTGGATTTCCTGGAAGATTTGAATGGGTCAGCGGCGGTCGGAGGAAGGCCCGCCCGAATCGAAAATCTCGCCGTAAACCGCCGCCCGCGCCCGGGCAGCGGCGTCCAGCACCCCCACCCGTGAATCGACGAAATCATAAACTTTTGGTTGAGCTTTTCCAATGGACGGCCGCAGCACACGTCCCAGGTACTGGATGAGGCGGCCGCTGAATTTGACGGGCGTGGCCAGAAAAAGGGAGGTCAGGTTGCTTGCGTCGAAGCCCTCGCCGATGAGCTGGCCCGTGGCGAAGACGACCTTTTCGCGGCCGTCCTGAATGCGGCCGACCAGGCTCTTGCGCTCGGGCAGGGGCGTGTCGCCCGTCAGCACGGCGCCTTCAATGCCGTGACGCTGGGCCAACATGGCCTGCAGCGCGCGGCAGTGCCCCTTGCGGTCGGATAGCACCAGGGCTACCCCGCCGCCCGCGCGGATTTCGCGATCCACCTCGTCGACAATGAGAATGTTGCGCTCCCAGTCCTCGGTCAGGTCAGCGATGATGAGGGCGTATTCCTCCGAAGGGTCCCGGCGGGTGAAAAATTCCGTGGGCCTGATGCAAATCTCCGGGCGCAGGATGGCCCCGCTGTCCATGAGGTCTTCGCCGTCGATGCGGGCGTGCATGGCGCCCAGGTGCCAGAAGATGAGCTGCGTCAGACCGTCGCGGCGATACGGCGTGGCCGAGAGGCCCAGGCTGTAGGCGCTGTCGAAGGCCGTCACGGCCGTCGTGAACGTTCGGCTGGGAGCGCGGTGACACTCGTCGACCACCAGATGCCCGACGCGTTTTTTCAGCTCCTTGGCCCTGGCGTAGACCGACTGGACCGTGGCCACGGTGACGCGCTCGCCAACGCGGCTCTTGCCGCTCCCGATCATGCCGACCTCGCGGGCCGGGATGCCCAGGAACTGCTCGATGCGCTCCACCCACTGCATGGCCAGGTCGCGGGTGTGCACGATGATCAGGGCAGGCTGGCGGCGGCTGGCGATGAGGGACAGGCCGCAGACGGTCTTGCCGGCTCCGGTGGGCGCGCAGAGGGTGCCGAAGCGTCGGCGCAGCATGGCCTCGCAGGCCGTGCGCTGGTAGGGGCGCAACTCCCCGGAAAAAGCAAAGTCCACCTCGGGCAGGCTGCGGCGCTCGTCCTCGTACTCGACAGTCTCGCCCTGCTCGGCGCAGATGCGCGCCAGACGCTCGCCGTAGCCGCGCGGCACGATGAGCCCGCCGCACTTGCGGGCCGAGTAGAACTTGAGGTGCCGGGAGACGCGGAAATTGGTGCGGCCCATCTTCAGGTTTTCGAGCCACTTGGGGTTCTCCAGCGTCAGCTCGGCCATGACCGCGTCCTTCACGGACTCAGGCATGTCGGACAGGAAAAGCTTGTGGCTGATCCGGCAGCGCATCACGCCTGCGACCCCAAAAGTGTGGCGAAACTCTCGGGAACCCGCGCGACCTTTCGCGCCGCGTAGTCGAAGCAGACCATGCCCGTCTTGACCACGGCGATCTCGGCCGCGTCGGACACACGGGTCAACCGATAGACCAGCTCAAAACCCGAGCGCCGCACTTCCGTGACACCCAAGTCAACATCCAGTTCGTCGCCCAGGAAAGCCTCGGCCCGGAAAAGCAGGGCCGCGTCGGCCATGATAAGCCCCGCCCCGCCCACGTCCTTCTCGGACAGCCCCAGGGACGACAGCCACATCACCCGCGCCTCGTGCGCCAGCCCCAGCACCCGGTCATTGCCCAAGTGCCCCCCGTAATTCACGTCCGAAACCCGCACCGCCAGCCGCGCCCGGAAGAGCCACGCCTGCGGCGTCTCAATCTGCACTCGCGCCATATTTTACCAGTCCATCCCGTCCATCTCGTCCATTGCGTCCATATAGTCCATCATCCACCGTCTGCCCTTCAGGATACAAGCCCCTCCAAACTCTCCCCCCGCCCGATGACCGCCAGCGTGTCCCCCTGCTGCAGGGCCGCATCAGCCTTGGGCACGAACACGAAATGCTGTTCGTCAGCCGCCCGCACGGCCACGACCTGGATGCCGTAGGCATTGGTCAGGTTCAGCTCGCGCAGGTTCTTGCCGGCCCACTTGTCGACCACCAGTTCCTTCAGAATGACGTTTGTGCCCAGCGGCAGGTAGTCGATGAGGCCCGGCACGGCCAGCTTGGCGGCCAGTTGTTCGGCGGCGTAGCGTTCGGGGAAGATGACCGAATCGGCCCCGACCTTGCGCAACACCTTCTCGTGGTCGTGGCTGATGGCCTTGACCGTGACGCTGCGGCAACCCAGCTCCTTCAGGAACAGGGTGACGAGGATGCTCGCCTCCATGGAATGCCCAGTGCTGACGATGACCTCCGGCAGTTCGCCGAAACCCAGCTGCTGCAGGGCCGTCTTGTCCACGGCCTCGGCCTGGTAGGCGTGAGTCAGGGTCTCGGCCGCGGCCTTGACCTTTTCTGGGTCGCTGTCCAGGCCCACGACCTGCTGCCCATGCGCCATGAGGGACCGGGCCAGACTCAAGCCGAACTTGCCCAGGCCCACCACTCCGAATTCCTTGCGTGCCATATGATCTCCTAGCCTATGAGCATGTTGCGTTCCGCGCGGCGGAAGTGTTCACGGGTCTGCCAGGCCTGCAGCATGGTCAGAAAAACGATGGGCCCCAGACGCCCGACGAACATGAGCATCATGACGACGAGCTTGCCCGGGACCGACAGGTGCGGGGTCAAGCCGGTGCTGAGTCCCACGGTGCCGAAGGCCGACGCGGCCTCGAAAAAGAGCTCGATGAACTTGCCACGCACCATCTGGTGCGGCACGTTGGCCCCCTCGGTCACGGTCAGGACGAAGACCGAGGCCAGTACGAGGACCACGGCCAGGATGGTCAAGGTCATGGCCTTGTTCACCGTGGGGACGTCCACGGCGTAGCCCTCGACCACGACCTGCTCGCGCCCCTTGACCTGGGAGGCGCCGAAGCCGAGCAGCACGCGCAGGGTCGTGGTCTTGATGCCGCCGGCGCAGGATCCTGGCGAGCCGCCGATGACCATGAGCAGGATGAACACGAAAAGGGACGTGTCCGTCATGACGCCGATGTCCATGGTGTTGAACCCGGCTGTGCGGGCCGTCACGGACTGGAAGAGGCTTTGCAGCACGGCCGTAAAAAGGCCGTCCTGGGGCTTTTCGATGCAGAGGAACACGGCCCAGCCCAAGAATACGAGCCACAGGCTGGTACGGATGACCAGGGAACTCTGCCAGCTGAGCCGCCCCGAAAGGCGCTTGAAACCCAGGAGCGACCCGAAGAACCCGGGCAATTCCACCAGGACGTAGAAGCCGATGCCCCCCAGAAAGATGAGGAGCATAAAGACGAGGCTGACGGGCAGATCCCCGCCGAAGCGCATGAGGTTGTCCGGGTAGAGGGCGAAGCCGGCGTTGCAGAAGGCCGACACGGCGTGGAAGAACGCCCCGAACCAGCCCATCTCGCCGCCGGTGAAGGCCTGCAGCGCCATGGCCCCCACGGCCTCGATGCTCAGGCAGACCACGAAGACCCGAACCAGAAAACGCCCCAGCCTGAAAGATGGGTCGCCCAGCAGGGACTCGCCCACGGCCAGGCGGTCCGTGAGGGTCACGCGCCGGCGCCAGAGGTAGAAGACCAGGCTCGTGTAGGTCATGACGCCCAGGCCGCCGACGTGGATCAGCACGGCCAGGACGGTCAGTCCGAACGTCGAGAAGGTCGTGCCCGTGTCCACCACGGTCAGGCCCGTCACGCAGGTCGCGGAGACCGACGTGAACATGGCGTCGAGCCAGGAGATGGCCGTACCGTTCTGGGCGGCCGAGAGGTGCAGCAGGATGCCGCCGAAAAGAATGGTCCCGGCGAAGAAATAAACCGGCAGAAACGCCGGAGAGACGAATTTGCGGATGGTGGTCACGCGGTCACTCCAGGGCGGCGGCCAGCAGGGCGCGGGTGTACTCCTGGCCGGGCCGCTCGAAAATGGCCCCTGTATCCCCCTGCTCCACGATGCGCCCGTCCTTCATGATGACGACGCGGTGGCACAGGGCCCGCACCAGGGAGAGATCGTGGGTGATGAACATGTAGGTCAGGCCGAAACGGGCCCGCAGGTCGCGCAGCAGTTCGACGATCTGGAACTGCACCGTGCGGTCCAGGGCCGAGGTGGGCTCGTCCAGAACCAGGAATTCTGGCCGCAGGATCAGGGCCCGGGCGATGGAGATGCGCTGGCGCTGGCCGCCCGAGAATTCGTGGGGGTAGCGGTGCATGGCGGAGGGGTCCAGGTCCACGGCCTCCAGAATCTCGGCGATGCGCCGCTCCCGTTCGGAGCCGGAGGCCAGTCTGTGCGCGTCGAGGCCCTCGGCCACGATCTGGCCCACGGTCATGCGCGGGCTGAGGCTGCCGTACGGGTCCTGAAAGACGATCTGAAAATTCCGGCGCAGGTCCCGGACCTGTCTCTCGCGCATGGCCGACAGGGTCCGCCCGTCGAAGACGACCTCGCCGCCGCTCGACAGCAGGCGCAGCAGGGCCAGGCCCAGGGTGGTCTTGCCCGAGCCACTCTCCCCGACCACGCCTAGGGACTCGCCCCGGCGGATGGTCAGGTCCGCGTCGGTCACTGCCTTGATGAAGCTCGTGGGGCGCCCGAGAAAGGTCTTCCCCTGCGGGAACCAGACCCGCACGCCCCTGGCCTCCACCAGGTTCCCGGCCGCCTCGCCCAGAGGGTCCGGCCGTCCCGCCGGCGCGCTGGTCAGCAAGGCCCTGGTGTAGGGGTGCGACGGCGCGGAGAAAATCTCATCTCGTGGGCCATGCTCGACGATGCGGCCCTCGCGCATGACGTGCACCTCGTCGGCCATGTGGCGCACCACACCCAGATCGTGGGAGATGAGCAGGATGGCCATGCCCAGCCGCCCTTGCAGGTCCCGCAGCAGTCCCAGGACCTGGGACTGGATGGTCACGTCCAGGGCCGTGGTCGGCTCGTCGGCGATCAGCAGGGCCGGATCGTTGGCCAGGGCCATGGCGATCATGACGCGCTGCCGCTGCCCGCCAGAGAGTTGGTGCGGGAAGGCCCCCAGGCGCGAGGCCGGGTCGGGGATGCCGACCAGGTCCAGCAGTTCCAGGGTGCGGGCCCGGGCGTCGGCGCCGGGCCGGTGCAGTCCGACGGCCTCGCCGATCTGGCGGCCGATGGCGTGCAGGGGGTTCAGGGAAGTCATGGGCTCCTGAAAGATCATGCCGACGCGCCCGCCGCGCACCTCGCGCAGGGACGCCTCGTCCAGCCCGGCCAAGTCGCGCCCCTCGAACCGGATCTCCCCGCCGACGCGCGCCGAGGGCGGCAGCAAGCGCAAGACGGAAAGGGCCGTCACGGACTTGCCCGAACCGCTCTCCCCCACCAGGGCCGTGGTCCGGCCCGGCAGCACGGACAGGGACACGCCCTGCACGGCCGCGACGCTCCGCCCTTCCACCGCGAAATCCACGCGCAGGTCGCGGATGCTCAGGAGCGGCTCCACGCGACCCGCTTCCGGCGTCGCGGGCGGCCGGCTAGGCGTTGTGGCGGGGATCAAAGGCATCACGTACTCCTTCTCCGATGAAAACCAAAAGGCTCAGGATGACGCCCAGGACCGCGAAGGCCGAGAGCCCGAGCCAGGGGGCCTGCAGGTTGTTCTTGCCCTGAGCCAGCAGTTCCCCCAGGGACGGCGAGCCCGGCGGCAGGCCGAAGCCGAGGAAGTCCAGGGAGGTGAGCGTGGTGATGGACCCGCTGACGATAAAGGGCAGGAAAGTCACGGTGGCGATCATGGCGTTGGGCAGTATGTGCCGGAACATGATGGTCCGGTCCGGCAGCCCCAACGCCCTGGCCGCGCGCACGTACTCGAGGTTGCGGCCGCGCAGGAACTCGGCCCTCACCACGTCGACGAGGCTCATCCACGAGAAGAGCATGGTCACGGCCAAAAGCCACCAGAACCCCGGCTCGACCATGGAGGCCAGGATGATGAGGATGAAGAGCCCGGGCATGCCCGACCAGATCTCCATGAAGCGCTGCCCGGCCAGGTCCGTCAGCCCGCCGTAGTAGCCCTGGAAGGCGCCCACGACCACGCCGACGACGGAACTGCCCAGGGTCAGGGTCAGACCGAAGAGCACGGACAGGCGCACGCCGTAGATGATGCGGGCCAGCACGTCGCGGCCCTGGTCGTCAGTGCCGAGCCAGTTCTCGGCCGAGGGCGGGGCCGGGGCGGGCACGGGCAGGCCGTAGTTGATGGTCTTGTAGCTGTAGCGGATGGGCGGCCAGAGCATCCAGCCCTTGGCGTCGATGAGTTCCTGGACGTAGGCGTCGCGGTACACGGCCTCGGTCTCGAAATCGCCGCCGAAAGCGGTCTCGGGGTATTTCTTCAGGACCGGCGCGTACAGGCCCCCATCGTACCAGACCAGCAGCGGCCTGTCGTTGGCGACGAGTTCGGCCCCGAGGCTGGCCAGGAAGACGAACAGGAAGATCCAAAGGGACCAGAAGGCGCGCCTGTTGGCCCGGAAGGCGCGCAGCCGACGTCGGGTGATGGGGTTCATCGGCCCTCCCTGCCTTCGAAGTCGATGCGCGGGTCCACCAGCACGTAGGTCAGGTCCGAGATGATCTTGGTGACCAGACCGATGAGGGTGAAGATGTAGAGAGAGCCGAACATGACGGGGTAGTCGCGGCTGATGGTCGCCTCGAAGCCCAAGAGGCCCAGACCGTCCAGGGAGAAGATGACCTCGATCAAGAGCGAACCGGTGAAGAACATGGAGATGAAGGCCGCCGGGAAGCCGGCGATGACCAGCAGCATGGCGTTGCGGAAGACGTGACCGTAGAGGATGCCGCGCTCCGTCACACCCTTGGCCCGCGCCGTGACCACGTACTGCTTGCCGATCTCGTCCAGGAAGGAGTTCTTGGTCAGCATGGTCAGGGTGGCGAAGCCGCCGATGACCATGGCCGTCACGGGCAGGGCCAGGTGCCAGAAATAGTCCGTGACCTTGTGCCACAGGGAAAACTCGGACCAGCCCGGCGAGGTCAGCCCGCGCAGGGGGAACCAGTCGAGGTAGCTGCCGCCCGCGAACAGAACCACGAGGAGGATGGCGAAGAGAAAGACCGGGATGGCGTTGCCCACGATCATGACGGTGCTGGTCCAGACGTCGAAGCGCGAACCGTGGCGCACGGCCTTCATGATCCCCAGCGGAATGGACAGGGCATAGATGATGAGGGTGCTCCACAGCCCCAGGGACAGGGACACGGGGATCTTCTCGCCGATGAGTTCGAGCACCCCCTTGCTGCGGAAGAAGCTCTCGCCCAGGTCGAAGGTGGCGTAACTGATGAGCATGTGCACGTAGCGTTCCCAGATGGGCTTGTCGAAGCCGTACATGCGCTCGATGCGGGCCACCACGTCGGGATCCAGGCCCTGGGCCCCGCGGTAGGCTGATTTCGAGGACGCCTGGGCCGCCTGGGAACCGCCGGCCGCATCGGCCCCAGGACCGCTGACGCGGGCCGCTGCCGCCACGTCGAGGCCCTGCAGGCGCGCGACCATCTGCTCCACGGGCCCGCCGGGCGCGGCCTGGATGATGAAGAAATTGAGCGTCAGGATGCCCAGCAGTGTCGGGATGATGAGAGCCAGACGGCGCAGGATGTAGGCGAGCATTGTTTCCGGATGTTATCGGTTCACTTTTGTTGTGCGTCAAAAGAAAGGCATGGATCCCCGCCTCCGCGGGGATGACGCCAGCGGGGGCGCAAGTTCAATCCACGCGGCCCATGGATCCCCGCCTCCGCGGGGATGACACCCTGACGATGCGGGCGGCTTCCGTCGGAAGAGAATGCCGAACTGTCACAATAATTACCGAGTCATTCCCGCGCAGGCGGGAATCCATGTCTTTTCTCTCAACTTCCCGCAAATACAGTTTGTTGATGAAGCTGTACCCTACTTCAGCCCCGCGCCCTTCCGCTTCCCCGCCAGGTCCTTCTCCTTCTGCGGGTCTATCCACCACGACTGGAAATCGAGGCCGTAGTCGGCCAGCTTTTCAGGCCGCCCGAACTTGTCCCAATAGGCCACGCGCCAGGACGTGGAATGCCAGTGCGGGATGACGTACCAGCCCCACAGCAGGGCCCGGTCCAGGGCCTTGCAGCGCAGGATGAGGCTCTCGCGGTCCGGGGCGGCGATGACCAGGTCCACCAGCTTGTCGATGGCCGGGTCCTTGATGCCGCAGTAGTTGCGCGACCCGGGCATGTCGGCCGAGGCCGAGTGCCAGAAGGAGCGCTGCTCGTTGCCCGGCGACAGGGACTGAGGGAAGCTGGTCACGATCATGTCGAAGTCGAAGCCGCGCAGGCGCTCCAGATACTGGGAGGTATCGACCATGCGCACGCTCATGGTGATGCCGAGTCGAGCCAGGTTGCGCTGGAACGGCAGGACCACGCGCTCGAAGTCCGGCTGCACGAGGAGCATCTCGAAGACGAAGGGCTTTCCGTCCTTGGTCAGCTTGCCGTCCTGCACGACCCAGCCTGCCTCCTTGAGCAGGTCTGCGGCCGTGCGCAGGTTCTCGCGGATATTGCCGCTGCCGTCGGTGGCGGGCAGGCTGAAGGCCTTGGTGGATACCTCGGCGGGCAGGCCCAGAGGATCAAGGATGGCCTTCTCCACCGGAGTCGGCGCACCCGACGAGGCCATGTCGGAATTGGAGAAGAAACTCGTGGAGCGCGCGTACTGGCCGTAGAAGAGGTTCCTGTTGCTCCACTCGAAATCGAAGGCGTGATTCAGGGCCTTGCGCACCAGGGGGTCGGCGAAGATCTCGCGACGCGTGTTGAAGGCGAAGCACTGCATGCCCTGGGACAGTTTGTGCGGGATGTTCTCGGTGCGGATCAGGCCGCGTTCCACGGCCGGGCCGGTGTAGCCCGTGGCCCACTGCTTGGAGTTGTATTCCTGCCGGAAATCGTACTCCCCGGCCTTGAAGGCCTCCAGGGTGACCGTCAGGTCGCGGTAATAGTCGTAGATGATGGTGTCGAAGTTGTGCCGCCCCCTGTTCACGGGCAGGTCGCGGCCCCAGTAGCCGGGGTCGCGCACGAAGGTCAGGCGCTGGCCGGCCTTGAACTCGCCGATGCGGTACGGCCCGCTGCCCACGGGGACCTCCAGGGATGAGGCGGAAAAATCCTTGGCCTGCCAGAACTTCTCCGGGAGCACCGGCAGCTGGCCGAGGATGAGAGGCAGCTCCTGGCTGGCGCCGGGCTTGAAAAAGAAGGTCACGGTCAAGGGGCCGCCGGTCTCGACCCGCTCCACGTCGGCGTAGTACTGGGCGTAGTGCGGGTTGCCCTTCTCCACCAGGGTCCTGAAGGTGAAGGCCACGTCGGCGGCCGTCACGGGGCTGCCGTCATGGAAGCGGGCCTCCTTGCGCAGATGAAAGGTCAGGGAAGAGCGGTCCGGGGCCAATTCGATGCGCTCGGCCACGAGCCCGTACTCGGTGAAGGGCTCGTCCAGGGACTGCTCGGTCAGGGTGTCGAAAAGCAGGCCCAGGCCGTCGGCCGAGTTGCCCTTGACGATGAAGGGGTTGAAGCTGTCGAAGGTGCCCGTGGCCGCCAGGCGCACGGTTCCGCCCTTGGGTGCGTCGGGGTTTGCGTAGTCGAAGTGGGTGAAGTCCGGGCCGTACTTGGGCTGGCCGTTCATGGCCAAACCGTGCACGGGCCCCTCGGCCGAGGCGGGCAGGACGGAAACGAGAAGGAGAACGAGGGCAAGGAGGCGCTTCATGATGTACCTGCTCGGGTTGCGGATTTGCGCCCTTGTAGCCCCGGCGGTCCTGGGCGTCAAACCTGGCCCTGATCCGCACGGCGCAGGTCGTCGAAAATCGATTTTCTTTTTCACCCGTATTGACGCTTGGCCGCCTTAGGAAATATCCCTCAATGGCTTTCGGGCGCGGCCGGCCCTGTCCGCGGCGCCCCTTCACCCCTCAGCCTTCCAGGACAGCCCATGAAAGCCAAACTTCGCGTCGAAAAGATCGGCGGAACGTCAATGTCCCGCTTTCCGGAGATCGTCGACAACATCATCCTGCGCGACCCATCCGACGTTTACGGCCGCATTTACGTGGTCTCGGCCTACGGCGGCGTAACCAACGAGCTTCTGGAGCACAAGAAAAGCGGCGAGCCGGGCATCTACCAACTCTTCCGCAACCAGGAGAATTACGCCAGGAAGATGCTGGCCCTGCGCGACCATCTTTTCAAGCTGAACGAGACCTTCGTCCACGCGGGCCTCGACCTGGCCGCGGCCAACGAGTTCGTCGACGACCACATCGACCTGGCCATCAACATCCTGCGCAGCATGGACAACGTCCTGGCCTCGGGCTACGTGTCCCGCAAGGCCCTGCTCCTGGCGGCGCGCGAACTGCTGGCCTCCCTGGGCGAGATGCACAGCGCCTTCAACTCGGCCAACATCCTGCAGAACCGAGGCTTCGACGCCACCTTCATCGACCTGAGCGGCTGGGAAGACAGCCGGCAGCTGACCATCGACGAGCGCATCAAGGCCAGCTTCGAAGGCATCGACCCCTTCAGGACCATCTGCTTCGCCACGGGCTACACCAAGGGCACCGAAGGCATCATGCGCGAATTCGACCGCGGCTACTCCGAGGTCACCTTCTCCAAGGTCGCCGTGCTCTTGGGCGCGTCCGAGGCCATCATCCACAAGGAATACCACCTCTGCTCCGGGGACCCGGTGCTCATGGGCGTGGAGAACATCCACCCGGTCTGCAGCACCAACTTCGACGTGGCCGACCAGCTGGCCGACGTGGGCATGGAAGCCATCCACCCCAAGGCGTCGAAGCCCTTGGAAATCAACAACATTCCCATCCGCATCAAGAACGCCTTCGACCCGGGGCACGCCGGCACCCTCATCACCAAGGACTTCATCGCGCCCAAGTCCATGGTCGAGATCGTGACCGGCTCGGACAAAGTCACCTGCATGGAGGTCCACGACACGCGCATGGTCGGCGAGGTCGGTTTCGACCTGCGCATCCTGCAGGTCCTGGCCAAACACGACATCTCCTACATCAGCAAGGCCACCAACGCCAACACCATCGGCATGATCATCGGCGACCGCGACTGCAAGCCGGAAATGATCGCCGAACTGCAGGACAGGTTCGAGCAGATCACCCTGCGCAAGGTGGCCATCGTCTGCGCCATCGGTTCCAACATCGGCCAGCCCGGCATCCTGGCCAAGGCCGCCGGGGCCCTGGCCACAGACGGCATCAACATCCTGGCCGTGTCCCAGACCGCGCGTCAGACCAACATGCAGTTCGTGGTCGAGCGCGACCACTTCGCCAAGGCCCAGATCGCCCTGCACAAGGCCCTGTGCGCGCGCCAGCCCCAGACGTGCGCGGGCTGACTGGCTGTTGAAAAATTCAGAATTCGCAGGCCGCCCCAAAACGGCGGCCTGCGAAACCGATTCTGCCTCGTCTCCCGCATCCCCCGGAAGAAGTCTCCCGGGGGATTTTTCGTTCCGGACGCGCTCCGCTCTCGATGATTCCCGTTCGCGTATTCCGGCCAGATCATGCGCTCCGAACACGGCGAAGGCCGGCACCCCCTGCGCGGGAACACCGGCCCTGCACGCTACAACGCTCCTGACTACGGATGAATCCAGAGCACGGCATCCGTCAGTTCCGTAAACAGATATCTCGTCACGGATCCGTAGAACATGTCCTTGCCCCGGCTGGAGATGCCACCCACCGCGACGACGGCGTACTTGCCCCAATGGGCGTTATCCAGGATGGCCCTGGGAGCGTAATCCGATGGGTAGATCATGTGATGCACGCGATTCGGCCCCAGCCCCTCAAGGCCCATGATCTCCTCGCAGCGCCTGAAGATGGCCAGGCTCTTGTCACGCTCGTCCTCCGTGTCCTTGATGATGTTGCACAGCGTGACCAGATGGGATTCCCCTTGCAGCATGGAGGCCACAAAACGGGCCATGCTCTCGGATGACTGCGAACCGTCGACGCACAGCAGAACGTTTCTGCGGTTCATGTCAGGCTGGCGACAGAGCATCAAGGGGATGTCCGGATGGCTTTCGAAGAGTTTCTGGGAAAGGCTCTTCTGAGTGAAGTCCCGCAGACGGTCCAACCCGCGCCGCCCCATGACCAAGGCATCGTAGGTCTCGCTGCCGAGTTCGTCCTCGATGTCCTCGATACGGCAGATGACGCTCTCGGCGTTCTTGACCCGGATGAGGTCGGGTTTGAAGCCGTTCCATTGCAGCAACCTCATGGCCTCATCGCGCGCCTGGCGCCAATTGGAGTCCGCATCCGCCTTTCCCTTGCCGCTGCACGCGGCGCTGTCCGGAGAGGCCATGCACAGAAGGGTCAGGTCGAAGCGGTCCTTGTTCTCAAAGAAACGACACAGGAACCGCAAGCCATTGAACATGTTCGGATCATCACTCACCGTGAACAACAGTTTCTTCATCATCGGCGTTTCCCTCGCATTGACCACATCAGATTGAAAACAACAGATAACATATCAAAATAATTACTATTGATGCTTGTGACATTTTTCTCAAATACTTCTGTCAACACTGCTACACCGAACGACGAATTTGTCAACAGAAAGTTTGAAGAAAAGAGGAACGCCCAGCGTCCAGACTCGGGAAGGAGACGGACGGCGGGCGTGACGAGGCACACTTGGCGCCGACAAGAACGGGCCGGATGCGGTCAGGGTTGACGGGTTTTGAGAGCCTTGCCGGCGTTCCAGGGCTTGCCGGCGACGGCGCCCAGGGACCAGTACAGGATGCGGGTGAAATCGAAGAGCAGAGGATCCACCTTGCGCAGGTCCACCTTGCCGTCCGTCAGGCAATCCTGACAGACGTAAGTCTGGACCAGTTCGCCGATAAAGAGTTCGTGCTCCCCGACCATGACCGTCTGCCGCACCCGGCATTCCATGGTCAGGGGGCACTCGGCGATCATGGGCGCGAATTCCAGCACCCCCTGAAACACCTCGAAGAGCCCGCTCTTGTCCGTGGACTTGCCGCTGACGATGCCGACGTAGTCAGTGACCTCGAGCATGGACCGCGAAGGCACGTTGATGCTGAACTGGCCGTGCTCGCGGATGCCGACGTTGGTCAGGTGCGAGGGGTGGACGGAAATGCCCAGGTACTGCGGCACGTCGCCCATGGCGTGGTTCATGATGCCGACGTGGGCCACGGTCATCCAGTTGGGACGGCCGTCGACCACGCTGCCGACGATGGTTGTCAGGGACGGGTAAAGGCCGTTGACGGTTCCGATGGCATGATGGGTCATGGCGGCTCCTGTCGGTTGATGGACGGTATGGACGCGATGGACGGTATGGACGTTATGGACGGGCCTCCTGGATGTAGAGGCGCGGGCCCTGGGCGTGGTCTTCCAGGCGCAGATTCATGAGCGCAAGCTCGTCGCGCAGGGCGTCGGCCTGGGCAAAGTCCCTGGCCTTGCGGGCCTCTTCGCGGCGGGCGACCAGGTCGGCGGCGGTGGCGGGCCAGTTCCGGGGCGCCAGGGGCAGGCGCGCGTGGTCCAGGAAACCAAGGACGCGGTCGCAGGCCAGGAGTTGCTCGGCCACGAGCTTGGCCTCCTGGGCGCTCAGCCTGGCGGCGCGGGCGTTGACGGTCTTGGCAAAGACGAAGAGGGCCGGCCAGAAGTGGGCCAGGTCGAGGTTGTCCTCCAGGGCCGTCGTGAAGGCTGTCTTCAGGTCATAGATGGCCTGCTCCATGTCCGGCGAGACGCCCTCGCCCTTCCCGCCCAGGGCGGCGGCCGCGTAGGCGTCCTGCAGCCGGCGCTGGTTCTTGGACCACATGGCAAGGCTCTCGGGCGAAAAGGCCAGGGATTTGAGGTACGAGGCCGAAAGGAACCACAGACGCAGGGCCACGCCGCTTTCAGCCAGGCCGAGGGCATCCGGCAACTGCGGCAGCACAAGATCCGGCTCGCGCGGCGTCACGGGCTGGGCCACCATCCAGGCCAGGGGGCGTACCCCGGCGCCGGCGTTCCAAATGGCGCTGAAATTGTCGAGATGCGGGAAGCGGTGCGCCTCGGCCACGAGCATGACGGAAACGGAGCTGAGGGAGTCCAGGGCCGCGGCGGCGAGTTGCAGGAACCAGCTGGGACGGACCTTGCCCCACTCCGTTTCGAGGACGTCGCCGAGCTTCAAGTCCTGCAGGGTAGCGCGTTTGAGGAGCGTGAAGTCGGCCGGGTTCTCCTTGACGTAGTCGGCCAGGTCCACGGTGTGGCCGACGTTCATGCCGGCCGTGTCCACGCAGGAGGTGCGGCCGTAGGTCTTGTCGCGGGTCACGTCGAAATAGACGGAACGGAGTTTCTCGTAGGCCTGCCCCTTGGCCAGAAGCTTGCGCGCCAGGCCAAGGGCGCGTTCCCGGCTGGCCCCGGACAGGGGGAAAACGACGCTGTCCGAGACGCCCAAGGCGCGGGCCTGCTCAAGCATGACGGCCTGGGCCCTGGCCCCGAACTCCCCGGCAGGCACCTTGGCCTCGCGGGCCGCGGCCAGGGCGCGGTCGTCCATATCGGCCAAACCCACTGCCATGCGCGCGGGCTGTCCCCGCTCCGCCAGGGCCCGGGTCAGGACGTCGAGCCACACGATCCGCCGCCAGACCTCCAGATCCCCCAGTTCGTCGAGGCTGGGCCCCGGCGTGAACAGGGCGTGCCCCCCCGCCGGGCTGACCAGGATCTCCAGGCACTCGGAAGCCACGCTGCGCACCCCGAGCCCGTGCCTGGCAGGCGGCGCGAAGAGCGTGGTCGAAAGATAGCGCTCGCCGGTGTCGGGGCAGATGAAGACGACAAGCCCCTCCTCCCCGGCCGCATCCAGCTCGCCCGCGATGCGCAGGGCCCCGGCCAGGGCCGCGCCCGCGCTCATGCCCGACAGAATCCCCTCCTCACGGGCCAGCCGGCGGGCGCACTCGTAGGCCTCCTCGTCCTCGACGTGGACGATGCGGTCCAGGGCGCGCTTGTCATAGATGCCGGGCGGATAGGACTCCTGCATGTTCTTGAGGCCCTGGATCTTGTGCCCGGCGTAGGGCTCCACCGCCACGACCTTGATGTGCGGAGCCGAGGCCTTCATGCGCTTGGCGATGCCCATGGCCGTGCCGGAAGTGCCGAGGCTGACGACCACGTGCGTGGCCCGTCCCTCAGTCTGGGCGATGATCTCCTGACCCGTGCCGATGAAATGGGCGGCGATACTGGCCGGGTTGTTGAACTGGTCCATGAGCACGTACGTCTGCGGCTCCTCGCGGGCCAGCCGGTAGGCCTCCTCGATGGCACCGTCCGTGCCCAGTCGACCGGGGGTGAGACGCAGTTCCGCACCGAAGGCGCGCATGATGCGCTTCCTTTCCTCGGAGGCCGAGTCGGGCATGAGCAGCGTCAGCTTGTAACCCTTCACGGCGCAGACCATGGCCAGCCCCACGCCGGTGTTGCCGCTGGTGGCCTCGATGACGGTCTTGTCCGGTGTCAGCTCCCCCGAAGCCTCGGCCGCCTCGATCATGGCCAGAGCCACGCGGTCCTTGATGGACCCGCCGACGTTCTGGGCTTCGAGCTTGGTGGCCAGCCGGATGCGGGGGTGCTGAAAGACGCGGTTCAGATAGACCACGGGTGTGGCGCCGATGAGGGAGAGGATGTTCGGGTGGATCATTGACGCAACCTTTCTGATGGATTGGACTTGAGGGCGCAAACCTAGGTCAAAACCAGGTTCCGGGCAAGGGGCGGGGTTCCTCCTGGCCCTTATGACGGGGCTCTGGTCAACTAACCTTGGAGAAGGCTGTCTCCAACGCATTGGCCTGTTCAACAAACTTCTTTGCATTGGACTTCTTGAGTTCCGCAAGGTTATGGAGTTTCCAGCGCATGCCGGGAAGATTCTCAAGATGGGGAATGCCAAGTAACGACCACTGGGGTTTGCCTCTGACCAGCGACAGAAGAAATTGCCGTTCGTTGTCGTCCAGCCTCTGTTGCAGTTCTCGCACGAGGCGCACGCGGGTCGCGAGCAATGCTTCGAGCGACACAGGCGCAGCGGTCATGCCCAGAAAGTTGTTCGTGTAGTCATGTCGGATGTCCCGCAGTGCAGGGAACAACACTTCGTGAATCGGACGGTTACTGCTAGACAAATAGACAACAAAGGCGCGCCGGATATCCTGCGTGATCCCCTCGTGCTCAAAAAGCTGCATCACGTCGAATAGATCGCGGGGGTGCTGGCGGTCCAGGGCGGCCACCAGTTTTCCGCCGTAGACATCCTCCAGCGATGCCACCGGGATGTCCAAATCGGCCAGCAGCACATCGCGAGCCACGGGCGTAAGCGTAGCGCTGCGTACTGGCTGCACCGTGCCACGCAACACAAAATTGGCTTCGACCTTGACCTCGATTCGGTCGCGGCGCACCAGAAGCTTGGTCACTCCCCCCGCCTTTACAGGTGCGTGTATCTGGAACCCTCGCCGTTCAAGTCGTGCCGCTGCCTGCCGCATGGCGTCATCGATCCGTTCCAGGGCCTGCTCGCGCGGCTGCGTGTGATCAGGAAAGACCACATCAAGGTCCACAGACAGACGCGGCATGTCACGCACAAAAAGATTGATCGCCGTGCCGCCCTTCAACGCGAAGGTGTCATCCGCGAACACCAAAGGAGCGACCTGCATCAACATCCGTGCAGTATCGAGGTAGGTTTGGTTCATGGCTTCAGCACCAGCAGGCCCTCGGCTGATTTGTACACCCACGGCCGTTTGCTGCCGGTGGGCAAAGCGTCCGGATCGAGCTTTGCGACCCAGGGGAGCGATCCCTCGCGGCCGAGTTGAAGGCACAGACGTACCGTCTTGACGCTCCTGCAATGCCGGATCAGATCGTGAAGGACTTCGAAGCGCATGCTGTACGAGCTCTCAACAAGTTCACGAGCTTCCTGCAATGGCTGACGCACTCCGACATCGCTCAGCATTTCCAGCAGAGCGCGTTCCGGCTCCGAGACCCGCGGCGCCCCGCTACGCCTCTCAAAGGGTCCGACATGCCGCATGGCGTCTGGACCTTCATCGAACAGGCGTTTGCGGTGATACTCGGCTGGAAAACGCTCGGTGAACCATTCAGGAAGGTGCCCGGCCACCCATCCGTAAAGGTGCAACAGAGGCTGCTGTCGCACGTACTGGCGCAGACCGTACCAGTCGAGGGCCGACTTGCCGCCGACATGCAGGCCCTTGAACCTGCGCTCAAGCAGCAGCAGGCAGGGGTGTAAGGCCAGCGTGTCGTTCGGACGGCAGAACACCCCTCGCGTCAGGCGGGTGAGCCAGCCGGCGCGAACGTAGTGCACGGCCAAGTCGGCAGAAATGCCAAGCGCCGCCAAATCCTCGGAAGTCAGTGGCGCACCTGGCTGTAGCCAGGTGTAGAGCCTGTTTAGTTTACTTGCTTCAATCGTAGCCATGCTCCGATCCATGCATTTTTTTTAAATGGGTGTCAATTTGAGAAGTTTTGAATAATCGTAGCTCAACTACGATAAAAAGAATTTATCCAATGAACACGCTCCATTGCCTTGCTGATCAAGTATGCGCACTTGATCGGCAACCATCCAATCTTATCCACCAAATAGTGGATAATACACTCCGGATATTGACAACTGATAGACGACCAGTCTATTTCAAACACCATGGCACACACCACCCGCGAACATATCCTCGACGTCGGAGGCCGCCTAGTTCACCACAAGGGGTACACTGCCACCGGCCTGCAGGAGATCTTGTCCGAGGCGGGAGTGCCCAAGGGATCGTTTTACTTCTATTTCAAGAGCAAGGAAGACTTCGGGCTCGCCCTTATCGACCATTACCGCACCGTGCTCGCGAATCAGGTCGGTCCCATTCTCAGGGATGAGAGTCTGGCGCCGCTGGAGCGTCTGGACCGGTTTTTCCTTTGGTTTCGGGACAATTTTGAGCGCGAAGGGTTCATCAAGGGCTGCCCTCTGGGCAACTTGACCCAGGAGATGGGCGACGTGAACCCCGCGTTCCGCGAAAAACTGCACGCAAGCCTGGAAAACCTGATCAAGGCCGTTACCCTTGTCCTGAAACAGGCGTCGGAGCGCGGTGAGTTGGCGAACGGACTGGAGCCCGAGGCCACGGCCCGCTTCATCATTTCGGCCTGGCAGGGAGCGCTCCTGCGCATGAAGGCTGCGGCCGGCCCTGAGCCCTTGGACAATTTTCAGACGATGGTGTTTCAAGTCCTGCTGGCTTGAATCGGATGCCGCCCGGCATCATTTTTTCAACCCTTAACTAGACGACCGGTCTATTAGTGAGGTCATCATGTTCATTCTGGATTATCAAAAACCTGGGCAGGCCACGGACGGCGTGGCGAGTATTTACTCCCATTTCCTGGGTCGCTCGGAAGTCCCTGCCCCTTTGCAGCTCTTGAGCGTGAGTCCTGAAATGCTTGGCCTGCAGTTCGAGCAGATCAGATACTTCATGGGCCATGAACGATTGAACTTTCCCATGCTGGCGGCGATCCGCTTTCTGGCCGCAAGCCAGGTCTGCTTCGATCACTGCCTGATCCTGAACCGGACCTGGCTGACCAAAAGCGGCCTCAGCGCGCAGGATATGGACAACCTGTCCAATGGCGAGCCCGTTGAAGCCTTTTCCGACGCCGAAAACGCCTTGCTGCACGTGGTGCGCAAAGTTCTGGCCAAGGAAGACGTGCACGAAAGGGATGTTGCGGCTCTGCGTGGACTGGGCTGGGAGGACAGCGACATCCTCGACGCGTGCGCCCAGGGCACCGCGATCATCGGCATGTCGTACCTGATCAAGGCGTTCGAGAAATAGGACAAAGCCCGGTCAAGCCGGGCTCCACTACCTGCGGCTCCAGACCGAGGCGCAAACCGATTTGCGGCCGGCGTACAAGGCGCTGCTCTCCATGCACTTTCCTTGACTTGCGGCCTTGTCGTGGTAGCCTTCCCCTGCCCCCCCCCGTTCGAGGCGGAGAGGCTCACGGCAATAGATAGCCCGGGACGGGCCGGCAGCAGGCACGTTCAGGGAACGATCCATCCGCAGCAGCAGCAGGAGGCAGCCATGCCGATCCAAACCGATTTCCGCCAGGTGGTCCTGACCCTCTCCGACGCGCTGGACCTAGTCGGCGTCGATGACGTCGGACACGGCAAACGGGTCGGGATCATGGCCGCCGAGTGCGCGGCGTGCATGGGTCTGGACGAGGACGAACGGACGTTTCTCTTCGACCTCGGTCTGCTCCACGACATCGGCGTGTCGTCGACGCGCGTGCACTGGCACCTGGTCACGGAATTCGACTGGCCCGAGGCCTGGCGGCATTGCCGGACCGGTCACGACCTGCTGGCCGATTTCGCCCCCCTTGCGGCCATGGCCGAACCCATTCTCCACCACCACACACCCTGGAGCCGGCTCCACGAAGAGGACGTCCCTTCGGAGCTGGCCCTGCGCGCCAACCTGATCCTGTTGACGGACCGCGTGGACGCCATGGCGGCGACGTTTCACGCCGAAAAGACCGTCCTGCCCCATGCCGAACGGATTCGGGACCAGATCAGGTCCCACAGCGGGACCTATTTCGCACCCGAACTCGTCGGGCACTTCCTCGACGCCTCGCGCACCGAGGCCTTCTGGCTGCGCCTGGAGCCCCGCGCCGCGGACAGCTACCTCAAGGCCGAGCTCTCCAAATCCCGCCACCAACCCCTGGGCCTCGAGGATCTACGCAAACTCTCGGTCATCTTCTCGCGCATCGTCGACGCCAAAAGCCCCTTCACGGCCGAACATTCGCAGGGGGTGAGCCGGGTGGCCCTGCTCCTCGGGCGACTGTCGGGCCTGGATGACGAAACGTGCTCCCTGCTCGAGATCGCCGGGCTGCTGCACGACCTGGGCAAGCTGCGCGTGGCCGACGAGATCCTGGACAAGCCGGACAGGCTCGAACCTTTGGAGCGCTTCGTGATCAACACGCACAGCTTCGAAACCTACCAGATCCTGCACCGCATCCCGGGCTTCGACGACATCTCCGCCTGGGCCTCCTACCACCACGAGGAGCCCGACGGCAGCGGGTACCCCTTCCATCTTCGCGGCGACGAGCTGCCGCTCCCGGCGCGCATCATGCGCGTGGCGGACATCTTTCAGGCCATGGTCCAGAACCGGCCGTACCGAAGGGGATTGAAGCGGGACCAGGTGCGGACCTTTATGCGCGAACTGGCCGAGGACAACCGCATCGACGGCGACATCGCGTCCATCCTGGACGCCAATCTCGACGAAGCCATGACCGCCGCCCTCGGCGAGGCGTAAAAACGCACCGACCTCAGATCTGAAGCCAAACCCGATCACAGCCAAGCCTGAAAGGGGTGCAGGGGGCCGCGCCCCCTGCCCGCCGGAGGCATCTCCCTACTCCACCACCCCCAGCCGCTCCCACTGTTCCCTCTCCTCAACGCGTGCGGCGGCGACGCGCGCCTCGTCCCACGGTTCGATGACCAGGGCCTCGGCCACGAGCTGCCAGAGGTATTTCACCTCGTAGTCGCAGTCGGGGTAGAACTTGGGGATGCGGCGCATGATCTGGTCGCGGCAGTTGGAGCAGCCCACGACCACGACGTCGGCGCCGGAATCCTTGATCTGGCGGTACTTGTAGCGCGCGTGCCAGGCGGACTGCTGCTCGTAGGGCATGGGCCACATGCCGCCGCCGGCGCCGCAGCAGAAGTTCTTGTCGCGGGTCGGGGTCAGTTCGACGAAATCCTCGACGCAGGCGGCCATGATCTCGCGCGGCTCGTCAAAGTAGCCGTGGCCGTAATGGGCGGCCAGTTCGCGGCCGTGCTTGCAGGAGTCGTGGTAGGTGAAGCGCTTGCCGCGGTGCACGGACCTGTCGAGGCGGATGCGGCCCGTGCGGATGAGGTCCAGGAGATAGTCATAGAGATAGACGAAGCCCACGGCGTTGTCTGGGTTCTCGGCCGCGAGGGCGCTCATGCCCTTGCGGCAGCCGTAGGACCCGCCGCCGCAGTCGGGCATGATCATGGTCCCGATGGCGTTGGCGCGCATGTAGGCGACTTTGCGCCTGGCCAGTTCGCGGTTGGCTTCGTAGTTGCCGGTGAAGAGCGCCCAGTCCACGGCCTCCCAGCCTTCGGACGGGACGGTCCAGTTCTCGCGGGCGGCGTAGAAGATCTTCCACCACCAGAACTGGTCCTCGAAGTCGCCGTACACTTCCTTGGAGTTGGGAAAAAAGAGGATGTCCGCGCCCTTGCTGTCCACGGGCACGTAGAAGCCGGGGCACTCTTCGGCCAGTTCGCGGCCGAGGTCGCGCATGCCTTCGAGGTATTCCTCCCGGCTGATGGCCAGGTTGTTGCCCGTGGCCAGATTGTTGGCCATGCCCTTGTGCAGGGATCCGGGTACGGCCTCGCGGGGTCGCAGGCTCTTCATGTGCGCCATGACCGAGGGGATATCGATGCCGGCCGGGCAGACACCGGCGCAGCGGCCGCAGCCCGTGCACAGCCAGGGGAAGTCCGAGGCCACGACCTCGCCGACCAGGCCGTTGGCCAGCAGGCGCATGACCTTGCGTGTGTCCCATCCATCCATGCCGGGCGTTCCTGTGATCGGGCAGCCATTGGCGCAGGAGCCGCAGACCAGACAGGAGGCGAAATCGAAGCGGTCCAGAAAGGTCCGCAGTTCATGACTCATGCAGTTTGGCGAGGTGCTCACGGAAACCCTTGCTCAATGGCGATAAAATATCCGTTAGCCGAGCGGAAAAGAAAACTATTGAGCATCAATATTCGCAAGTCAACATTTTATGTTCGATAACGAACAAAAACGCACAATTTTCCCGCAGGCCGACAAGTCCTCTCAAGAAATGAGGTGCAACCCGTACTTGGCGTGGAGAAAAGATTGGAATTCCGCCACAAACTTAAAGCAGTCTACGAGCTTTTCACGTTCGGCAACGCTCAGTCTGTCCGGGCGGACGAAGTTGTCGGGCGGCATCCCCGCGCGCACGACCGCGGCCTGGGCATGCAGACGCAGATCCTGAAAGAGGCGCAGTGCGTCCTCCATACCCGTGGCCATGCCCTCGGAAAAGACGCCCTCGCCGCGCAGGGCGTGAAGTCGGTCCAGGGTGCCCGTTTCGCGCAGACCGTGTTCCAAGGCCAGGGTCTTGATACCCTGGGTCAGGGGGAAGACTCCGCCCTTCTTGATGTCCAGAGCGCCCTTGGCAGGCCCATTGCGCTCGACGGCCAAGGCGTTGAAGAAACCCAAGGGGGGAGGAAAGCGCAGGGCCTCGCGGGCCATATACATGAGCAGGACGGGCGTGTCCCTGACCTGACGCATCACGAGTTCGCGCAGACTCTCGAACAGGGAGGCCTCGCCGTGGACGTGGCGGGCATCGGCCAGCTGGGTAAGATGCAGGACGGCGTCGGCGTCGACCGTGCGCGTCATGGCGCTCACGCCGTCGCGCCAGGCCGCGGCGCTGCGCCGCCAGACGGGGTTGTCCACCGTGACGCCATGGGGGCATGGCGGGACGCCCGCCTCGATGAGCGTGGCGAGGAACAGCCGGCCGAAGGACTCGAAATAGGCCGCGGCAGGCTCGTCGGGCCCGGCGAAGACCAGGGCGTTGTCCTGGTCCGTGGCCAGGAGTTGCTCCCGGCGGCCCTCGCTGCCCAGCACCATGAGGGAATACCCGCAGGGCGGCGGACCCAGCTCTGCCTCGGCCATGACGGCGGCGCGGGCGATGATCCGGTCGTTGGCGTTAGCCACGAGACGCCCGACGCCGACGCCGTCCATTCCCCGGTCGGCGCAGCTCAGTACCAGGTCCTGCAGCCTGCGCACGTAGCGGGCCAAGTCCGAGCTGCACCCAACGACATCACCGGCCGGGTCGGGGGAAAACGACTCGTCGAACCCCATGTGACTCCGTTTTGGGGCGGCGCGTGCCGCCCCGGTTTATTCCGCGCCCACCCCGAGATAGTTTCGCACGCGCTGGCTCTCGTACTTGGCCTGTGCGTCGGAGTCAGGAACCAGGACCGATCCCAGCCATCCGGCAAAGAAGGCAGCGGGAAGCGAGATGAGGGCCGGGTTCTTCCACGGGAAGATCGCCTGGGCGTTGCCGAGCACGTCGACCCAGACCGTGGGGCTGAGGATGATCAGCCCTACCGCGAGAACGGCACCCACGGCAATGCTAGCCGTGGCGCCGACGGTGCTGAAGCGACTCCAGACGATGGACATGAGCAGGGCCGGGAAGTTGGCGCTGGCCGCGATGGCGAAGGCCAGGCCGACCATGAAGGCCACATTCTGGCCTTTGAAGGCGATGCCCAGGCAGATGGCCAGGATGCCCAGGGCCACGGTGGCGCGCTTGGCCATCTTGACCTCGGCCTCCTCGGTGGAGCGGCCCGAGCGGAAGACGTTGGCGTAGAGATCGTGGGAGAAGGTCGTGGCCCCGGCCAGGGTCAGGCCGGCCACCACGGCCAGGATGGTGGCGAAAGCCACGGCCGCGATGAAGCCCAGGAACATGATGCCGCCCGTGACCTCGGCCAGGAGCGGGGCCGCCATGTTGCCGCCCTTGTCGAAGCCGGTGATGACGTCCTGGCCCACGAGGACCATGGCCCCGAAGCCGATGATGAAGGTCAGTATGTAGAAATAGGAGATCAGGCCCGTGGCGTAGAACACGGATTTGCGCGCGGCCTTGGCGTCGGGCACGGTGTAGAAGCGCATGAGAATGTGCGGCAGGCCGGCCGTGCCGAACATGAGGGCGATGCCCAGGGACACGGCGTCCCAGGGGTTGGAGACCAGTCCGCCCGGCTCCAGGACCTTGGGGCCGTACCGGAGCACGGCGGCGTCGAACAGGTTGACGGGGTCGTAGTCGAAGCGCGCCAGGACCATGACGACGACGATGGTCGCCCCGCCCAGGAGCAGCACGGCCTTGATGATCTGCACCCAAGTCGTGGCCAGCATCCCGCCGAAGAGCACGTAGGCGATCATGATGCCGCCGACCACGACGACGGCCGCCTCGTAGGGCAGGCCGAACATGAGCTTGACCAGGGACCCGGACCCGACCATCTGCGCGATGAGGTAGAAGGCCACGGTCATGAGGGAACCGCACGAAGCGGCCACGCGGATGGGTTTCTGGCGCAGGCGGTAGGCCACCACGTCGGCGAAGGTGTACTTGCCGAGGTTGCGCAGGGGTTCGGCGATGAGGAACATGATGACGGGCCAGCCCACAAGGAAGCCGATGGAGTATATGAGGCCGTCGTAGCCCTTGAGGGACACCAAGCCGGCGATGCCCAGGAAGGACGCCGCGCTCATGTAGTCGCCGGCCAGGGCTATGCCGTTCTGCAGGCCCGTGACCGAGCGGCCGGCGGCGTAGAACTCGGAGGCCGTCCTGCTACGCTTGGCCGCGTAGTAGGTGATGACCAGGGTGAAGGCCACAAAGACCAGGAAGAAGCCAATGGACACGGCGTTGGGCTGGCCGATGGAGGACGCGAACTCGTTCATTTCCCCTCCCCCCTCATGCCGTCCACGAGGTTGCGCACGGACTCGTCGTAGACGCTGTTGGCCCAGGCCACGTAGATGCCGGTCAGCACGCAGGCCGAGAGAATAACGGCCAGGCCCACGGGCACCCCGAGGGTCAGGTGCTCGCCGACCTTGAGGGCCAGGAGATCGCGGCGAAAGGCCAGAATCAGGATGAAGCCGAAGTAAATTGCCAGGATGAGGGTGCTGAGAACGGCCGAAACGGCCCTCTTCCTGGTGACGAGTTCCTGGAATCGCGTCTGATCCAGGCTGCCGATGGACACGATTGGCATGAAGTCCTCCCTTGCTGCGGTGAAACGGGGCGCCGGTTCATTCCGGCAGCCCCCTTCGTACCATAGTTCACAAGGGAGACACGCCTTTCTCGGTCAGAGGGACGTTGAGCCCACTGTACGGCATGGCGCCATCGGCGTCCCGCAAGAGGCCATTGGCCTGCGCCCCGCCGCCGCTGACCGCGGGCATCCCCCGGCGGCCCTTGTCAGCCGCCCGGTTTGCGGGATTCGATCCGGTCAAGATGCGGCCTCGGAACGGTCGCGAGATGTCGATTCCGACCGCCATCCATCGGCGAGCGGCGCGTTTTGCCGGGCGGATGCACACACGTACGTAATCTGCGTCTTGTCTGGTAACCTCGAATGTGCGATACTTTCCATCGATTCGTCAGACATGTGTATGACAAGCAGACCGAAACCGGAGCCCGTATGTCCATCCCCCCCGTCATCCTGATCATCGAGGATGAGGATTTTCTCCGCTCATCCCTGGCCGACTACCTGGAGGACCATGGCCATACGGTCATGACGTCCCCCAACGCCGAAGACGGTCTGCGTCAGGTGGAAACGGGCAGTCCGCAGATCTGCATCGTGGACATGCGCCTGCCCGACATGAACGGCAACGAGTTCATCCTGCGCGCCTGCCGCCTCGATCCCAAGCTCAGGTTCATCATTTTTACGGGCTCGGTTGAATACAACCTGCCCGAGAGCCTGTCTGCCATCGGCCTGACCACGTCGGATATCCTGTTCAAACCCCTGACGGACATGAACGTCCTGCTCACCAAGATCGCCGAGTTCGCACCCGCCTTCTGACCTATCGCCTTAGCCTTGAATTTCCTGGAAATTTCCTTTAGGTGCAAAGCGATTTCCGACCACCGCCCACCAAGGACTGCACATGCGCATCGGACTCGTCACAGCACCCGTTCCCGCGTCCATCGATGACGCCGTCGAGACGATACTCGGCTTCATCACCCAGGCGGCGTCTTTCGACGTCGAACTCCTCTGCTTTCCCGCGGCGTATCTGCCCGGACTGCGCGGCCGGAAATTCCGCATCCCGCTCTGCGAACAGCATCAGATCCGGGAGGCCCGTGACCTCATCCGCCGGGCGGCCGCCGAGCACGCCATCGGCGTCATCCTGCCCATGGAGTGGCCCTCGGACAAAGGGCTCTACAACATGGTCCAGGTCATTTCGCCCACCGGCAGCATCATGGGCACACAGTGCAAGATCCAGCTCGATCCCGGCGAGGAGGACATCTATGTGCCCGGCAAGGGCAGGCGGATGTTCGAAATGGCGGGGGTCAGGTTCGGCGTGGTCATCTGCGACGAAGGCTGGAAATACCCGGAGACCGTGCGCTGGGCCGCCCGTCGCGGGGCCAGCATCGTTTTCCACCCGCAGTGCACGGGCAGCAACGTGGCCGGGCACACGCCCCGGCACTGGTGCGACCCCGACGCCCCCTACTATGAAAAGGCCATGATCTGCCGCAGCGCGGAGAACGGCGTCTACTTCGCCAGCGTGAACTACGCCCTGGCCCGCCAGGAGTCGGCCACGAGCGTCATCGCCCCCGACGGCACCTGCCTGGCCCACCAGCCTTACGGACAGCCAGGCCTGCTCATCCAGCTGGTGGAGACGGACCTGGCCGACAACCGCACGGCCGACCGCTACGCCCCCGAACGCTACTGACGCGTCTCAGGGCTCAAGCCCGAACTTCCTCATCTTGCTGCGCAGGGTGACTCTGGTCACCCCGAGCACCCGCGCGGCCTCGCTCTTGTTGTGGCCGACCTGCTCCAGGGTGCGCGTGATGGCCTCGCGCTCGGCGTCCTCCAGCGACACTCCGGCGGTGCGCCCGGAGCTTTCGTGGTCGAGTCCGGGCCCCCGGTCTCCTGCGCGCAGGCCCGCTGGCAGGTCCCTTTCCGTGATCATCTCGCCCGGTGCAAGGATGACGGCCCGCTCCACGGCGTTCTCCAACTCGCGCACGTTGCCCGGCCAGTCGTGGCGCAGCATGAGGTCCATGGCGCGGGGTGTGAAGCCGCGGAAACTCTTGCGGTTGCGCTGGGCGAAGCGGTCGAGGAAATGTCTGGCCAGGAGCGGAATGTCCTCCGGCCTTTCACGCAGGGCCGGAACGCGCAGGGCGATGACGTTCAGGCGGTAATAGAGGTCCTCGCGGAAATGCCCCGCGGCCACTTCGGCCTGCAGGTCGCGGTTGGTGGCGGCGATGATCCGCACGTCCACGCGCACGGGCCTGTCGCTGCCCAGGCGCTGCACCTCGCCCTGCTGCAGGGCCCGCAGCAGCTTGGCCTGCAGGGCCACGGGCATCTCGCCGATCTCGTCCATGAACAGCGTGCCGCCGTCGGCCTGCACGAAAAGCCCGTCACGCTGGCGCTGGGCCCCGGTGAAGGCGCCCTTCTCGTGCCCGAACAGCTCGCTCTCCAGCAGATTCTCGGCCAAGGCGGCGCAGTTGACCGTAACCAGCCGTCGCGCGCCGCGCGGGCTGCCCTCGTGCAGGGCACGGGCCACCAGTTCCTTGCCCGTGCCGGACTCGCCCAGAACCAGGACCGAGGCCTCGGACGGGGCCACGGCCCGGATCATGGCGAAAAGCTCGCGCATGGCCGGGGCGGACCCGATCATGCCGGCCGGGACGGCCGGCGACTCCCCTTCCTGGCCCTGCCGCAGACCGCCGTGCGCCAACGCCCGTTCCAGGCCGCTGCGCAGCTCGTCGAAATCCAGGGGTTTGTGCAGATAGTCGAAAGCCCCGGCCTTGAGGGCGCCGATGGCCGTGTCCACGGAGGAATAGGCGGTCATGATCAGCACGGGCAGGCAGGGGTTGAAGCCCTTGATCCGGCGCAGGGCCTCGATACCGTCCACCTCGGCCATGCGCACGTCGGTCAGGATGGCGTCGTAGGCCTTGCCGCGGACCATGTCGACGGCATCCGAACCGTCGGGGGCCGTCTCGACCTCGTACCCCCAGCTTTCGAGCATGGCCGTGAGCATGGTCAGGTGGGCCCGGTCGTCGTCGACCACGAGAATGCGCGCCTTCATCGTTTTTCTCCTCGTTTCGGCAGATCCAACGTCACCTCGGTCCCGCGACCGGGTTCCGAGACGATGCGCACGCGGCCGCCGTGAGCCTCGACGACGGTCCGCACCGTGGCCAGCCCAAGCCCCGTGCCCTGGTTCTTGGTGGTGAAATAGGGGTCGAAGACCCGGTCCAGGTCCTCGCGCGGGATGCCGGAGCCCGTGTCGGCCACGCGCAGTTCCAGGCGGTCCCGCACGGCCTGGGCCGAAACGCTCAGAGTCCCGCCGTCCGGCATGGCCTGGATGGCGTTCAACAACAAGTTCAAGACGGCTTGCAGCATGCGGTCCGCGTCCAGCACAACCGGGCCGACGTCTCCGAAACGCGTCTGCACGGCGATGCCCCGGGAACGGCAATCGTCCTCCACAAGCCTGAGGGCATGGGTCAGCAGGACCGCAGGGACCGTGCCGGCCAGCCGCAGCTCCGACGGACGCGTCAGTTCCAACAGCTCCGAAACGACGCGGTTCAGCCGGTCCGCCTCGCCGATCATGACCTCGGCCAGATCATGGTCCTTGGAGCCGGGTTCGAACTTGGTCCGGAAATACGTGGCGAAGCCCTTGATGGAGCTCAAGGGGTTGCGGATCTCGTGCGCCACGCCCGAGGCCAGGGTGCCCATGGCGGCCAGGCGTTCCTGGCGGACCACCTCGGCCTGCAGGGCGGCCACCTTGCGCCTCCAGGAAAGCGAGGCGCCGCCGGCGAAGACAAGGGTCAATCCCAGCCCTGCAGCCATGGCCAGGGTCAGGATGTCCTTGCGCGCGGCCTGCAAATAGAGGGCGGCGTCCAGCCCCACTGCGATGACGACGCGTCCCTCCGGCTGCGCTTCCGGGGAGTGCATGCCCCCGTGCATGGAATTGCGTATCGGTCGACGGGGCGGCCGCGACAGGCGGTAGACCACAAAGACCGGCTCACGGCCTTCGCGCACGACACGCCAGGAGGGATCTTCCGAGACGGGCAGCGCCGACAGGACCGTAGCCGGTGCGGCCGCCCCGTCCTCGGCCTCGCTCAGGCTCTCGATGCTGCCGTTTTCGTCGATGACGGCCACAAAGCGCAGGTCGCCCTCGCGGACCATCTCGTCCATCAGCCCGCGCAGGCGGAACTGCCGCCCCTCCATGCCGCGCATGCCCATGCGCCGGCCGGCCTCGACGGCGCGGATGAGGGTCTCCCCCTGGGTGGTCAGGATGCGGGCGATGGTCCGCTGCTCCCGCGCCCGGCCCTGAACCGCGATCCAGATGAGAATAAGGGCCGCGGCGACGGCCAGGATGATCAGGGCCCGTCGGTAGCCGGAGGGCACGGCCGTGCCCGTGGATTTCGTATGTGTGGCGTCCATGATGCCTCGCGCGGGACGTGGAACGGATGTTCCCGTAGGTTCCCGCGGTGTTGGTGTGAAAGGAAAGGTACCAGTGAAGGGAATGCATAGCAATTTCCCTGCCCGAGCGCCCAGGCCAAACCGCGTTGCCAGGCCGGGCGGTATTTCGTAGGCGTGAGAAAAAGGAGGGGCAATGCAGCTTCGCGAACTTCAGGACGACATCGACGCATGGGTCAGGACCTACGGGGTCCGCTATTTTTCCGAACTGACCAACCTCGGCATCCTCATGGAGGAAGTCGGTGAAGTGGCCCGGATCATGACCCGGCGCTACGGGGATCAGAGTTTCAAGGGGACCGAGAAGAACGATCTGGCCGACGAACTGGCAGACGTGCTCTTCGTGCTGACCTGCATCGCCAACCAGACCGGCGTGGACCTGACCGAAGCCGTGCGCTCCAATCTGGAGAAGAAGACCAGACGCGACAAGGATCGGCATTGGAACAACCCCAAGCTGACCCGCGGCACGGATGGTCAATAACTGACCAGGCGGCATGGCGGGCCTGATCAGTTTCTATCCGCCGGGACGTCCCGAATCCTGCCCGAACACCGATCTGAAAAAATAAACCAATTCAATTCAGCGAGTTAAACATAAGAAAACAACTTGGCACGGCCCTTGATATTCTCTGTGCACAAACGATGTCACATCAACCACCGGAGGATATCATGAAAAGAACGAGCATCATCGCAACGCTGGCCATCGTCGGCATCATCGCCGTCAGTTCCCTCGGCTTCGCCGGCCCCATGCGCGGCATGGGCGGACGCGGCGACTGCCAGGCCCTGGACCGCAACCCGGCCGTGGCCCAGCTGACCCAGGAAAAGCAGGATCTGCTGAAGGCCATCCTGGACGAGCATCGCAAGGAAACCCAGCCCCTGCGCGATACCATGTGGGAGAAGCGCACTCTGCTGAAGGCCCTTTCGGGCAACCCCAACACCAAGCCCGAAGCGATCACCGCCCTGGTGCGCGAAATGGGCGACCTGCGAGGCCAGCTCCACGCCAAGCGTGACGCCCTGGAAGCCCGCGTGCAGAAGGAAGTGGGCATCAACCTGCCCATGGGCTTCGGCCACCGCGACGGACATCGCGGCATGGGCGGACGCGGCCAAGGCGACTTCGGGCCCCGCGGCATGGGCGGATACGGCCAGAACGACTTCGGGCCTCGCGGCATGGGCGGCTTCGCCCCCTGCACGGCGAACCCGGACAATTCCGGCCCGGACGGCGACAACATCTAACCCCGCGCATCCCGCCCGGCACGGCGCCATCGCCCCTCTCCCTCCGGCGGCCTTCGGGCCGCCTTTTTTTGTCCTTGCCCCACGCTCCCGGGCAGCCTATAGCCCCGAACCATGAGCCTTTTCACACGCCCCACCCTGGCCCAGCCCCCCTTCCTGCCCATGACCCGTACTGAAATGGAACGTCTGGGCTGGGACGAGCTCGACGTGCTTCTGGTCAGCGGCGACGCCTACGTCGACCACCCGTCCTTCGCCATGGCGCTCCTGGGCCGGACCCTCGTGGCCCACGGCCTGCGCACCGGCATCGTCACCCAGCCGCGCTGGGAAGGACCCGAGGACCTGACCGCCATGGGCCGGCCACGCCTCTTCGCCGGGGTCTCGGCGGGTGCCATCGACTCCATGCTGGCCCACTACACGGCCTTCCGCAAGAAGCGCTCCGAAGACGCCTACACCCCGGGCGGGATGGCCGGGGCGCGACCCAACAGGGCGTGCATCGTCTACACCAACCTCCTGCGCCGGGCCTTCCCCGGGCTGACGGTGGTCCTGGGCGGCATCGAGGCCTCCCTGCGGCGCATCACGCACTACGATTTCTGGACCGACGCCCTGCGCAAGCCCATCATCCTCGACGCCAAGGCCGATGCCGTGGTCTACGGCATGGGCGAGCGGGCCCTCATCGACATCGCCCTACGGCTGGAGAGAGGTTCGGATCTGACGGGTATTCCCGGCACCGTGACCGCGCCGACGGGCGCGGCCGCCGATGCCATCGAAGCGGCCATCCTCTTCCCCTGCCACGAGGAAATCGTGGCCGACCCGAAGCTCCTCATGCGCGCCACCCTGCTCATGGAAAAGCAGGTCCACGACGGGACGGACCGGGCCGCCCAGCGTGCGGGCGACCGCGTCGTCGTGGTCGAGCCGCCGGCGCAGCGCCTGGCCACGTCGGAGATGGACCGTCTCTACGCCCTGCCCTTCGCCCGCACCGCCCACCCATCCTACGACAAGCCGATCCCGGCCGAGGAGATGATCCGAGACTCCGTGACAAGCCACCGCGGCTGCGGCGGCGGGTGCTCCTTCTGCACGCTGGCCCTGCACCAAGGCCGGCGCATCGCCTCGCGCAGCAGCGCCTCCATCGAGGACGAGGTCAGGCGCATGGCCCAACGCCCCGGTTTCCGGGGGCAGATCACCGACGTGGGCGGTCCCAGCGCCAACATGTGGGGGGCCGAGTGCGCCAAGGACGACAAGCCCTGCAAACGCGCCAGCTGCATGACGCCCACGGTCTGCCCCCATTTCCGCATGGACCAGAAGGCCCACCTGGACCTTCTGCGCCGGCTGCGCAAGATGCCCGGCGTGAAGGGGGTGCGCGTGGCCAGCGGCGTGCGCTTCGACCTGGCCCTGCAGGACATGCCCGCCCTGCAGGGGTACCTGCGCGAATTCGTCGGCGGCCAGCTCAAGATCGCTCCCGAACACGTCTGCGACAACGTGCTGCGCCTGATGCGCAAGCCCGGCATCCGCGTCTTCGAGGAATTCCTGACGGTTTTCGCCCGCGAATCCGAACGGGCCGGCAAGGAACAGTACGTCATCCCCTACCTCATGAGCGCCTTCCCCGGCACCACCGACGAGGACATGCGCGCCCTCGGGCGCTGGCTCGCAGCTCGCGGCTGGAAACCCCGGCAGGTGCAGTGCTTCATCCCCATCCCCGGCGCTGTGGCCACGGCCATGTTCGTGGCCGGCATCACCCCCGACGGCAAACCCGTCCATGTGGCCCGGACCGACGAGGAGCGGCTGCGCCAGCACCGCATTCTCATGCCGCCCGAGGAGCACAGACCCGCGCGCAAGGGCGCATCCCCGGTCAAGCCACACAACTCGCCGCGCCCCGCCTCCTGCGGCGCCGCCTGTCCGCGCCAGAAACCGAGCGAACGGAATGCATCACCGCAAAAACGCGCGGAAAAATCTGTGCGACGAGTGAAACGCTAGCCCAACCCTCTTTTTTTGCCCCGACCGCACCTGAAGTCGGGGTGAAATTTTTATGGCTGTCTTTTCAAGAAGATAGTTGTCTTTTTATTATTTCCGCTTTAATATCAGGGACAAGTGACATTTCCTGTCTGCCTCCCGCACGGCCTGCGGCCGCGAGATGCGGTTCCACGACGGCCCAATGAATTTTTTTTGGCAAACATGTCCAGAATAACTTCCCAAAGTTCTTGGTTTTTATTATCAAGGTTTCAATTTTCGGGGGGAAAGCCGCACGCGGACCGGACATGGCCAAGGCCGCAGCGGTGTGATGGCAGGGATGGTACATGCCGGCATGGGAGAAACCCGCGCCGCGATCCGCAGTATTCACGAATCGCAATCCGGAGCAGAAGATGAACAAAAGCGAACTTATTCAGTCCCTTGCAGAAAAAATCAAAATCTCCAATGATGAAGCGTCAACCATCGTCGACAGCTTCTTCGATTCCATGCGCGACGCGCTGCTGCGCGGGGACCGGATCGAAATCCGCGGGTTCGGCAGCTTCAAGATCAAGCAGTACGAAGGCTACGTTGGGCGCAACCCCAAGACCGGCGACTCCGTGCAGGTCAAGCCCAAGAAGATGCCTTTCTTCAAGGCGGGCAAAGGACTGCTGGACTTCCTGAACAGCTAAAACCCGTTGACAGCAGGCCGTTTCGGCGCAATTGCTCGCGGCACACTTTCAACGACGGTTTCAATCGGTCTCTCCAGGAAGGATTGAATGCCGTGTCATGGAGCTCCGGCATTGCATTCCGTTATCCAGCGCGTAGCAGCCATCCACGATCTCTCCGGATTCGGCGGGGGGTCACTCTCAGCAGTGATCCCCATTCTTTCGGCCATGGGCATACAGGTCTGCAGCCTGCCCACGGCCATCCTCTCTACCCACACTGGCGGCTTCACGGACTTCCATTTCCGCGACCTGTCCGACGACATGCGCCTCATCATCACGCACTGGCGCAGGCTGTCCCTGTCCTTTGCCGCCATCTACTCCGGGTTCCTGGGCTCCGTCGAACAGATCGACATCGTTCGCGACTTCATCCGCGACTTCCGCAACCCCGACACGCTGGTGGTCGTCGATCCGGTCCTGGGCGATGACGGCAGGCTCTACAACACCATGGGCGAAGGGATGGTGGCCGGCATGCGCAGCCTTGTCGCCTCGGCCGACGTCATCACCCCGAACATCACGGAAGCGGCCCTGCTGCTGGGCGAATCGTCCCTTCCGACCCCGTCCGACACGGCCGAGATCAAAGTCTGGACCGCCGCCCTTTCGGACCTCGGACCCCGCTGCGTCATCATCACCAGCGTGCCCGAAGACTCTGTCCGGGGCACGTCCGTCGTGGCCTACGACCGCGCGGCCGGCCGCTACTGGAAAGTCGCATGCCCTTACATTCCGGCATGTTACCCTGGGACTGGAGATATCTTCGCCAGCGTGATAAGCGGATCCCTCCTGCAGGGCGACTCGCTCCCCCTGTCCCTGGACAGGGCCGTGCAGTTCGTGTCCATGGCCATCAGGACGACATTCGGCCACAATTTTCCGGAGCGCGAAGGCGTTTTCCTGGAACGGGTGCTGCCAAGCCTGAACGCACCCGTGTCCATGAGCAGCTTCGAACTGATATGACTCCGTACCGCGGCATCTTCGTCAGCGACCTGGACGGCACCCTGCTGCGCGACGGACGCATCTCCCCCGAGGATCTCGACGCCTTCGCGACCCTCGGCAATCACGGCATCCTGCGGGTCGTCGCCACGGGACGCGCCCTGCACTCGGCCGAAGCCTGCCTGCCGGACGGCTTTCCGGCGGACTATCTCGTTCTTTCCACGGGAAATCAGGTCGTGCACTGGGGAACCCGAGAGGTACTGCGTTCTTCCCGCTTGTTGGCGGACGAAATTCAGGCTATCTGTTTAGCTTTGCGCGGGCTCGACCTGAGCTTCATGGTCCATGACGATTTCCCGGGGAACCGGGGCTTCGCCTTCAGCCGAGGCCGGAAGCGGGTCGAGGACTTCGAGCGCAGGCTGACCCTCTATGCGGCGCATGGACGCGAGATGAGCGGTTGCCCGGGCATGGACGCCGCGTCCCAGGTCCTGGCCATTGTCGACGCCGAGGACGAGGGGATGCATGCACTCCTCGCCCGGGAGTTCGCGGGCCTGAGCGTCATCCGGGCCACCTCGCCCCTGGACGACCGCTCCGTATGGATTGAGATTTTCGCGGCGGGCGTCTCCAAGGCCAAAGGCGTGCGGGACATCGTCGACCGTCACGGACTGCAGGAAACGCTGATCGCCGCCATCGGCAACGACCACAACGACAGGGACATGCTCGACATGGCGCATGTGCCCTTCAAGATCGGAAATTCATTTTTGGGCGACGACACCTACATCACCGCCCCGAACACCAGCGATGCTGTGGCCAGAGCCATCGCGCACTATATGGAATTGCTGCAGGCAGACGCAGAGCGTTCATGAAAAGCATATTCGCCTTCCCCGCGCTGATCGGGGCAACTTCGCTGTCCATCGTGCGCAACGTGGGACAGTGGGGAGTCTTCTCCCTGATGTCGCTCCTGGGCATGATCCACGTGCGCAAGCTTTTCCCCAAGGTGCTCTACAACATCCACTTCATCGGCTTCAAATCCCTGAACATCATCATTCTCGTGGCCTTCTTCACGGGCATGGTCCTGGGACTGCAGGGCTACTACACCCTCATCAAGTTCAGCGCCGAAGGCATGCTCGGCGTGGCCGTGGCCCTCTCCTTGGTGCGCGAACTGGGGCCGGTGCTGACGGCCATCATGCTGATCGGCCGGGCAGGGTCGAGCATCAGCGCCGAGATCGGCATCATGCGCATCTCCGAGCAGATCGACGCCCTGTCCACCATGGACGTGGACCCCGTGCGCTACCTCGTCACGCCCAAGGTCATCGCTTCCCTGATCTGCTTCCCGCTGCTGACGGCGATCTTCGACTGCGTGGGCATCATGGGCGGCTACTTCTCGTCCCTGCTCCTGAGTACCCGCTCGGGCATCTACTTCAGCAAGATCCAGTCGAGCCTGCTCCTGGAGGACGTCACCGGGGGCTTCATCAAATCCTTCGTCTTCGCCTTCATCGTCATCACCATCTGCTGCTACTGCGGCTACTACACCCACCAGAACCAGTCGAGCGCCGGCGCCGAAGGCGTCAGCAACTCAACGACATCGGCCGTGGTCCAATCCTGCGTGTACGTCCTCATCGCCGACTACGTCATAACCTCCTTCCTGATGTGAGCCCATGAGCGAGACACCCCTCATCCAACTGCGCAACATCACGAAGGCCTTCAGCGGCAGGACCATTCTGAAGAACGCCTCCCTGGACATCCGGCGCAACGAGATCACGGCCATCATCGGCAAGAGCGGCGGGGGCAAGAGCGTCTTGGTCAAGCACATCATCGGACTCATCGAGCCCGACAGCGGCGACATCGTCTTCGACGGACAGGCCTACTCGACCATGAACCGCCGCCAGTTCTCGGCCGTGAAGAAGCGCTGCAGCTACATGTTCCAGAACAACGCCCTCTTCGACTCCATGACGGTCTTCGAGAACATCGCTCTGCCCCTGCGGGAGAAGTTCGTCTTCAAGCGCCGTCAGATCGAGGACAAGGTCAGGGCGCGCATCGAGCAGCTCGAACTGCAGGAAGTGGCCCAGATGTACCCCAAGCAGATCTCGGGGGGCATGCAGAAGCGCGTGGCCCTGGCGCGAGCCCTGGTCACGGAGCCGGAGATCATCTTCTTTGACGAGCCCACCACGGGCCTGGACCCCATCCGCAAGAAGACCGTCTTCTCCATGATCCACCATTATTACGAGAAGCTGAACTTCACCGCGGTCATCATCACCCACGACATCCCGGACATCTTCTACATCGCCCAGACCGTAAACATCCTGGACGAGGGACACATCGTCTTTTCGGGCTCCCCCATCGCCCTGGAACAGTCGGCCGACCCGGAGCTCTACCCTTACACCCACGGCCACGAACTGCTCATCGACGAGCTGACGGGACTGCACAACAGGCTGGCCCTGACCCGCAAGATCGACGACTTCAGCGCGGAATCGGGCCGGGACGAGCACGTGGTCGTGGCCACCATCCGACTGGTCGGCATGCGGACCATCATGGACTACAAGGGGAACCTCCTGGCCCACGCCATCATCAAGCAGCTGGCCAGATACGTGCAGGGCTTCCTGCCCGCGGGCGCCTGCGCCGGAATGTTCTCCAAGGAAATCCTCGTCCTGGCTGCCAAGACCAGGGACGCATCCCTTCTCGAAACCTTCCTGAAGCGTCTCGCGGACTATTTCGGGGCCCTGAGCGTCGAAACCTTCTGCCATCGGCACAGACTGCAGGTCGAAATCGGCGGGACCTTGGCCACCAAGGGCGTCAACGCCTGCACGGCTGTTCAGGAAGCACTTGCAACCTCCAAGAAGTACGTATGAAAATCTCAAGCTCATCCATGCACATCTCCATCGGCCTGTTCATCCTGATCGGGCTCGGCTGTACGGCGTATCTGGCCATGACCCTGGCCAACACGACATTCTTTTCCGGCGACTCGTACATGATCTCGGCCAAATTCACGGCCGTGAACGGCTTGCGCCCTGGAAGCAACGTCGAAATATCCGGCGTGGCCGTGGGCAAGGTCGCCGACATCACCCTGGATCAGACCCTGTACCAGGCCGTGGTGACCATGCAGGTCCAAAACGCCGTTGGCATCCCCGTGGACTCCGTGGCGGCCATCAAGACCAGCGGCCTCATCGGCGACAAGTACGTCAGCATCACGCCCGGCGCCGATGACGCCATGCTCGAGACCGGAGGCGTGATCCAGGACACCCAGGCTGCCCTCGACATCGAGGAAATGATCTCCAAATACGTATTCGGAAGCGTCGAAAAATGAAAAAACTGTTTCTTCTCCTGCTCCTGCTGCCCTCCGCGGCCCTGGCCCTGGACACGCCGACAAGCTACATCCGCTCCAATGTCGACGCCGTGGTCGCCATCCTGGCCTCGCCGGAATACAAGGACGAGGCGACCCGTGAGGCGCAGATGCAGAAAATCGAAGGCATCGTCGACGGGTTCTTCGACTCCGAGGAACTGTCCAAGCGCTCCCTCGGACAATACTGGCGGACCTTCACTCCACAGCAGCGCGACGAGTTCCAGGTTCTGTTCCTGGAACTCATCAAGAGCGTCTACCTGAAGAAATCCGTGGCCTACAACGGTGAGGTGGTCGCCTTCAACCAGGAGATCGTCAAATCAGACACTCAGGCCGAGGTGCATACGACCATCACCTCGCCGCAGCTGAATATCCCCGTCATCTACTACATGCTGCGCAAGGACGCCTCCTGGAAGGTCTACGACGTGTCCGTGGAGAACGTCAGCCTGGTCAAGAACTACCGGTCGCAGTTCCAGAGCATTTTGCAGAAGAATTCGCCCGATCAACTCATCGCCATCCTGAAGGAAAAAACCAATGAGTAAGCGCATCCTCATCCTCGTGTGCGTCGCCCTGGCCGTGTTCATGCTTCAGGGCTGCGCAGGAAAGAAAACCGGCCCCTCCATGGCTGCGGACGCCTCGGCGCAGGCCGTTCAAAACGGAGACGAATACGAGGACAACGGGAACGGCGAGCCCTACCCCGACTCCATCGAGGGCTTCAACCGAGGCGTGTTCTCCTTCAACGACGGGTTCATCACCTACGTCTTCTCGCCCTTCGATACGTTCTACACCGGCTTCTTCCCCCAGGACATCCGCAACGGCTTCGGCAACTTCTACCGCAACCTGGCCTACCCCGTCAGGCTTGTGAACGCCCTGCTGCAGTTCAAGTTCGACAAGATGGCCAAGGAGACGGCCTCCTTCGCCCTGAACACGGTCTTTGGCGTGGGCGGCCTGTTCAACGTGACCCGCAACATGCCGGCCCTGCAGGCCTCCCCTGAGGACTTCTCCCAGACCATGGCTTTCTACGGACTCGGTGAAGGCACGTACGTCGTACTCCCCATCATGGGCCCGTCCTCGGTGCGCGACATCTTCGGCACAGTGGCGGACTCCTTCCTGAACCCCCTGTCCCTGGTCACGCCCGACAGCGCCAAGTACGCCCTCGTCGGACATGACAAGACGAACGCGGCGTCGGCGGCCTTGCCTGCCTACAAGGAGATCAAGAAGGAATCCTTCGATCACTACACGAGCATGAAGGACGTCTTCTTCCAGTATAGACGGGGCCTCGAAAAGGAATAGCGACGAGACCGTGACACCCCGTGGCTCAGCTTGACTTTTTCCCGAACGGACTATCTTTTGATGGCTGACCTCGATCAGGATCACCTCAACGATAGGGAGGAAGACATGTCCGACAAGAAGAAGCTCGTTGAAATCGAAGAAACCCGCCTGGCCTACATGGCCGGAGTTCTGCTCAAGGAAGTCGCGGAAGGTCTCTCCCGCCGCCGGTTCGAATTCAAGACTGAAGACGGCCCCGTGACGGTCGACGTACCCAAGGACGTGGAGATCGAATACAGCGTGGAACGCAAGGATAAAGACGGCGAAGCCAAGACCAAGCTGGAAATCGAAATCAGCTGGAAGACCTGCTGAGGCATCTGCCCGTTACCCGAAGCCCTGCTGAGACTCACTGCACGAAAACCCTCGTCGCTCCATGCGGCGGGGGTTTTCGTTTGCTGTATCTTTACCGCTGCTTCACTGTTGCGGCACAGGTCAGAACCCGACGGTCGGAGCACCCACCAAACGTCGTTAAAACCTTACTGGCACGCTTGAAACGCGATGGGGCCGGAATTTCTTCCGGCCCCGGTACAGACGAGTTCGAAGGAACAGGAGCGGGGCTGCGCCCGCCTGTGGTTTCGGCTACATGAGCGACGGAAGAAAAGTAACGATCTGGGGGAAGAGGAAAAGCAGGACGATGCCGAGCATGGTCGCCATCAGGAACGGGTAGATGCCGCGGAAGATGGACTCCAGGCTGATGTTCTGCTTCATGCCGGTGGTCACACCGTAGACCACGTAGACGTTGATGCCAACGGGCGGCGTGATGACGCCCATCTCCGTGACCAGGACGATGATGACCCCGAACCAGATGGGGTCGTAGCCGAGGTTCATGACCACGGGATAGAAGACGGGCACGGTCAGCATGACCATGGCCAGGGAGTCCATGAAGCAGCCGCCGAGGAAGTAGATGAGAACGATGAGCCCCATGACGGCCAGGGCCGGGACGTCCAGGCCGCCGATATAGCTTGCCGTGGTGAAGGGAATGCGGGTCACGGCCAGGAACTTGCCGAAGACCACGGCCCCGGCCACGAGAAAGAGAATCATGGCCGAGGTCCGCAGAGTCTCCTCCAGGGATTTCATGATCAGCTTCAGGTTCAGCTGACGCCGGACCAGGCCGAGCACGAGCACGCTGAAGGCGCCGACGGAGGCTGCCTCGGTCGGCGTGAACCAGCCTTTGAACAGCCCGGTGAGGACGACGGCAAAGACGATGAGCGTGTCTGTCAGCCCCGACAGGGACCGGATGCGCTCGGACCAGGAGAAGTGCTCTGCCGGCGGGCCGTACTCGGGATGGCGCCTACAGGTCACGGCGATGGCCGCCAGGAAAAGGGCCGTCAGCAGAAAGGCCGGGAGGATGCCCGAAACGAAGAGCTTGCCGATGGACTGCTCCGTGAGCACGCCGTAGATGATGAGCACCACGCTCGGCGGCATGACCATGCCGAGCCCCCCGCCGGCGGCCACGGCGCCTGCGCTCAGGCGGTCACGGTAGCCGAAGCGCTTCATCTCGGGGATGGCCACAGTGGCCATTGTTGCGGCCGTGGCCGGGCTCGATCCGCAGACCGCGCCGAAGGCCGTGCAGGCCGAAACCGTGGCCATGGCCAGGCCGCCGCGGATATGCCCGAAGAAGCGGTAGGCCGTGGAGTAGAGGCGGCGGCTGATGCCGGCGTTGAAAGCCAGTTGCCCCATGAGGATGAAGAGCGGGATGGTCGTCAGGTCATAGGAGACGAAGACTTCGTACATGCTGCGGCTGATCATGTTCAGGCCGCCCTGAACCGAGGTCAGGACAGAGAACCCGACGAAACCGACAACGGCCATGACGAAAGCCACGGGCATGCGCGTGCAGAACAGGGCGAGCATGGCCGCGATGCCGATGAAACCGATGACGGCCGGGTTCATGACTGCCTCCACTGGCGGAGGAAACGGAGGAAGTCGACGCTCATGGCCAGGGTGGTCACGGCGAAGCAGGCGGAGAGAACGTAGATCAGGACATGCTCGGGCAATCCCAGGTTCATCGACACCTCGCCCGAGAGCTGCTTGTCACGCGCGTAGAAGCCTATCATGACCGTGGCCGTGGCGAAGAAAAGGATCGAAAGGATCTCCCGAAAAAGCTTGAGCCGGCGGCGCACCCGCATCGACAGAAGCTGCACGAAAACCTCCACCCCGATGTGGGAGCGGTGCGAGTGGGCGTAGGGCAGGGTCAGCCCCAGGGCCAGAACAGCCAAAAAGCTGACCATCTCCTCGGATCCGAAGATCGGGCTCTGCTTCAGCCGCCCGCTGATGTCCGCCACCGTGATCAGGACCATGGCCATCAGGCTCAGACACGCGGCGACGCGCATGACGCTTTCGACCCTGGCCAGTATTTTTTCGATTCCTTCCACAAATACGCTCCCTTACGCGAAAAGGCGGCGACGCCCTGAGTTGCGGTGGCCACAACACAGACCGTTGCCGCCTGTCAATCGATAATCGAACTGTCTACTTCAAATTGGCGCGCATGAAGTCGACCACGGCCTTGCCGTCGGCACCGGCCTTGGCGCACTCAGCCTCATACTCGGTGAAGATGGGCTCCATGGCCTTGGTCCAGCGCTCGGCCTCGGCCGGGTCCAGGGTGACCACGGCATTGCCCGGCTGGGCCAGGAAGAAGTCGAGCCCCTCCTTGTCGCTGTCGTCCCAGGCCTGGCCGTGCTTGCCGACCCACTCGACGCTGACGTCGGTCATGGCCTTCTGCACCTCGGGGGACAGGCCAGCCCAGACACCCTTGTTGATGACCACGAAGAAGGTCGTGGTGTAGGCCACGGCCGTGGTGTCTGTCAGGTAGTCGACGACCTCGGCCATCTTCCAGCCCTTGTTGGTTTCCACGGGGTAGATGCCGCCGTTGACGACGCCCTTCTGGATGGACTGGTAGGAGTCGGGCATGGACATGGCCACGGGATTGCCGCCCAGGGCCGTGATGACGGCCGCGCTGTTGCCCGTGGCGCGGATCTTCATGCCCTTGAGGTCGTCCATGGTCTTGACCGGCTTGCCGGCGGTGTGCAGCTTGCCCGGTCCGTGGGCGTGGAAATACAGGACGTGGACGTCGTCGAACTCCTTGGGCTTGAACTTCTCGAAGACGGCGTTGGCCAGGTTGGTGGCCTGGATGCCGGACGTGTAGCCCATAGGCAGGTCAACGCCGGACAGGACCGGAAAGCGCCCCTTGGTGTAGCCAAGGGCCGAGAGGCCGATGTCGGAAATGCCCTGGACCACGCCGTCATAGCAGTCCTTGGGCTTGGTCAGGGTGCCGGCCGGGTAGTAGTCGATGACGACCTGCCCGTTCGTGCGGGCCTCGACCTCGCGGCACCACTGTTCGGCCAACTGCGACTGGATGTGGGTCGGCGGGAAGAAGTTGCTGTAGGAGAGTTTGACCGGCCCGGCGGACATGGCCGAACCCGAGAAGCCCAGGACAAGCACGGCGGCGACCAGCGCCGCGACCCGAAAAGACAGCCTCATCTCGAAAATCCTCCGTGTGACAGGTGCGGCCGCGCCCCATGCGCCGGCCCGTTTCATGCCTGGGGGTCCAGGGCGTTGGCCAGGGCCAGCCGCATGGCGGCCCGGCGGAAATCCTTGCGGTCGATGGTGCCCGTGCCCAGCAGCGAATGGATCAGGAAACCCTCGAACAGGGCCGTGTTCAGGGCCCCGATCTTGCTCGCCGGGTAGCCGCTCTTCACGTACGGGGCGACGATGTCCTCGAAGATGTCGTTGGACAGCCTGTAGAGGGACTGGTTGAGCTGGGCGCGGAGTTCCTCGTTGCGGGAGGCGTGAATGGTGAACTCCAGGAAGACCGATGACCAGTTGCGATCGTCGATCATGGTCTCCAGAAAATCGAGGATGCGGTCCATGACTTCTTCGAGACTGCGGGCATGTTTCAGGGCCGCGTCGCGCATGGCCCGGTAGGACTGCATCTTGATGGCGATGATCTCCAGCATGATCTCGTCCTTGCTCTGCCAGTGCCGATAGAAATTTCCCTTGGCATAGCCGGCGTCGGCCGTGATCTCGGCCACGGTCGTGGCCACGAATCCCTTGGCCGCGAAGAGCCTTTCGGCGGATTCGAGCAGCTCGCGCTGGGTCTGAAGCGATTTTTCCTGCTGTTTCCTGGCCACGTCATCCCCTTTATTGGACAATGGTCACAAAATGACCAAAAGTCATTTTGTGACCACTTATTCGCGCAACGACAGGAATGTCAAGCGCCATCGAGAAGATTCCGCAACCTCTCTTGCGGAACACCCGAAACGCCCCACTTTCCTTGACAGCCTCCGAGCCCCCGACTAGCCTTCCACCCACTTCGGATACCTTCGGGTGTAAAAGGGAATCCCGTGCAAATCGGGAGCGGACCCGCCGCCGTGAGTTTCAGCAAGGCCATCCTCCGCGCTGTCCACTGGGAACCATCCTGGGAAGGACGAGGACGGTGAAACGAGTCGGAAGACCTGTCCGAAGGCCAACCACAGTCTGTGCCGTCCGCAACGGGGGTTTTGCGGGCCGCGCCCCGGACCCGCGTCCGTCTTCATCCATTTCCCCCGCCAAACCTGGAGGTCTCATGTTCAAAGCCTCGCATGTTTGCGGACTCGTTCTCGTCATTTCCATTATGTTCCTCGGCGCCCAGGCTTTCGCCGGCCACGGTGGGGATCGGCCGACCAAAAAGGGCATCCTGCTGGTCGCCTTCGGCACCACGGTTCCCAAGGCTCGCGCCGCCCTGGACACCATCGACGCCAGGGCCAAGGCCCGCTTTCCCGACCTGGAGGTGCGCTGGGCCTATTCTTCGCGCATCGTGCGCCAGAAACTGGCCGGCGAGGGACTGCACTTCGATTCCCCGGCCATGGCCCTGGCGCGCATGATGGACGACGGCTTCACCCACGTGGCCGTGCAGTCCCTGCAGACCATCCCCGGCGAGGAGTTCCACGCCTTGCAGCGCACGGTCGAGGCGTTCTCGGGCCTGCCCAAGGGCATGGAACAGGTGACCCTGGGCCTGCCGCTCCTGGCCGAACCGGCCGACGTCGAGGCCTGCGCCAAGGCCGTCATGGCCAGCCTGCCGCCTGAACGGAAAAAGAATGAAGCCGTCATCCTCATGGGACATGGCACCCATCACCCGGCCAACATCTACTATCCCGGCCTGCAGTACTCGCTGAGCCGGCTCGACCCCCTGGTCCTGGTTGGCACCGTCGAGGGCACGCCCTCCCTGGACGATGTGCGCGCGACTCTGAAAGAACGAAAAGTCAGGAAAGCCTGGCTCCAGCCCCTCATGGCCGTTTCCGGCGACCATGCCGTCAACGACATGGCCGGCGACGGGGACGACTCCTGGAAGTCCGTGCTCACGGCCGACGGCGTGGCCTGCGAAGCGGTGCTGCGCGGCACGGCCGAGATCCCGGCCTTCGTGGACATCTGGCTTGACCACCTGCAGGCCGCCGTGGAGCGGTTGAACTGACCATGACCGGGCCGCGTCACACCCGGGCCTGGCTGCTTCTGGCGGCCGCCGTGCCCCTCTCGGTCTACGCGGCCCTGTTCTTCGGGTCCTACCCCCTTTCGGCTGCAGCTATCCACGAGGCCCTGACGGCATGGCTGCGGGGCGGGCCCGAAACCCAGGATCTGGTCATCGTGCGCGACATCCGCCTGGGCCGCATCATCCTCTCGTTTCTGACCGGATCAGCCCTGGCCGTCTCGGGCGGGGTCTTCCAGGGCCTGCTGCGCAACCCCCTGGCCGACCCCTTCACCCTGGGCATATCCAGCGGCGCGGCCTGCGGGGCGGCCTTGGCCCTGGGCTTTGGCTGGGCCCTGCCGGGACCGTCAGCCCTGCCCCTGGCCGCCCTGGCCGGAGCCTTCGCGGCCATGGGGATGGTCCTGGGCCTGAGCCGTCTGGCCGGGGATTTCTCGCGCGAGAGCCTGGTCCTGGGCGGCATCGTCGTCTCGACGTTTCTGGGCGCGCTCATCGCCCTCATCAAGTCCCTGAACGAGGAGTCGGTCTCGGCCATCGTCTTCTGGATCATGGGCAGCTTTCAGGGCAGAGGGTTCGACCACGTGGGTGTCATGCTGCCCTACCTGGCCGTCGGGGGCGCAACGGTTTTTCTGCTGGCCCGCGAACTGGACATCCTGGCCCTGGGGACCGAGCAGGCCGCCCAGGTCGGAGTGGCCGTGAAGCGGGTGCGCATCGCCCTGCTGGTCGGCGCCGGCATGCTGACCGCCGCGGCCGTCAGCGTCTCCGGGATCATCGGCTTCGTGGGCCTCGTGGTGCCGCATCTGGTGCGGATGCTCGTCGGGCCGGACTCCCGCCGGCTGCTCCTTTTCTCGGCCCTGGGCGGCGGGATTCTGCTGCTGTGGTCCGACGTCCTGGCCCGGACCATCCTGACACACGGTGCCGAACTGCCCGTGGGCGTGCTCACTGCCCTCTTCGGCGGGCCCTTCTTCTGCCTGATCATGGCCCGCAGGCGCACGGCATGAGCGCGCCCATGATCGAGATTTCGGGCCTGGTGGCCGGCTACGACGGCCGGGCCGTGCTGCGCGGCGTCACCCTGAGCGTGGGGGCCGGCGAATTCACCGGCGTCCTCGGGCCCAACGGCAGCGGCAAGACGACCCTCGTCCGCGCTGTGTCCGGGGTCCTGCCGCCCCTGTCGGGGAGCATCCGCATCGGCGGCGACGACATCGCGGCGCTTCCGCCCAAGGCCCGGGCCGGCCGCTGCGCCACCGTGGCCCAGAAAACCCCGGCCCTGCCCGGCGTGCGCGCCCTGTCCCTGGTGCTCATGGGCCGCTACCCCTACGTGTCCCTTTTGGGGGGCTACGGCGCCGCCGACGTGGAGCGCGCCAGGGCAGCCATGGACGAGACGCGCAGCCTGCACCTGCGGGACCGGGCCGCGGACACCCTCTCGGGCGGCGAGCTGCAGCGCGTGGTCATGGCCAAGGCCCTGACCCAGGACACGGAGCTGCTGCTTCTGGACGAGGCGGCATCCAGCCTGGACGTGGCCCGAACCGTGGACCTCTACGAGCTTTTGAAAGTCCGCAACGCCACCGGGACGACCATCCTGACCGTGGCCCATGACCTGAACCTGGCCGCCCTCTATTGCCGTCGGCTCGTCTTTCTGAAAAACGGGTCCGTCGCGGCCGACGGCCCGACCCGTGACGTGTTCACGGCCCAAACCCTGAGCGAAATCTATGAAACACCCCTTGCCGTGGCCCCGCACCCTCTCACGGGCGCTCCCCAGGCTCATCTTGTGCCTCGCCCTTAGCATCTGCCTGACGAGTTCGGCGGCGGCAGAAGTGCGCGTCACGGACGACCGGGGCGTGGAGATCCTTCTGGACGCCCCGGCCGCCCGGATTGTGCCCCTGTACGGCGCCTTCGGCGAGATCCTGGCCGACCTGGGCCGGGAGGAGGCCGTCGCCGCGCGCACGGCCGCCGACGATTTTCCGCCGGCCATCGCTTCAAAGCCGTCCATCGGCACGCACCTGCGGCCCAACGCCGAGCTGATCCTGGGCCTTTCGCCCGACCTCGTAGTGCAACTCGGCGGCCGTCCTGAAGCCCTTGAGGCCGTGCGATTTCTGGAGGAGCGGGGGCTGACCGTGGCCGTCTTCGACCTGGAAAATTTCGGGCAGCTCTTCTCGGTCATGGAGCGCCTGGGCGTGCTGACCGGCAGCGGCGAACGGGCCGCAGAACGCACGGCCGCCATGCGCGCCGAGCTGGCCGCCATCGGGGCCGCGCCCGCGGGCCCGCAGCCGCGCATCTTCTTCGAAGCCCGCTACCCCAACCTCCTGGCCGCGGGCCAGGGCTCCATGGTCGCGGAGATCATGGCCGCGGCCGGCGGCCGGAACTGTGTCGAGGCCCCGGACAAGCTCGTGCGTCTTGGCGAAGAAGAGGTTTTGCGCCTGGCGCCGGACATCTACCTCATGCAACAGGGCCCCATGAACCCTTCCCCCGTGCCCCTGGCCGAGCGTCCCCTGTTCCGCACGCTGCCCTGCCTGGGCACTGGCCAGGTCTTCACCGTGGACCAGGCCCTCTTTTCCCGGCCTGGACCGCGCAGCATCGAGGCCGTGCGGCAGCTTTCAACCATCATCGCAAACTGGAAAACGGAGGTCCGCCCATGAGCGGCCATTTATACGGCATCGGCGTCGGCCCAGGCGACCCGGAACTTTTGACCCTCAAGGCGGCGAAAATCCTCGGCAGCGTCGACGTCATCCTGGCCGCGTCCTCGACCAAGAACGACGACTCCATGGCCCTGGACATCGCCCGCCCGCACCTGCGGCCCGAAGCTCGCGTCGTCCGCCTGGGCTTCCCCATGAGCCGCGACGAGGGCACCCTCCAGGCCGCCTGGGAGGAGAACGCCCGGCTGGTCCTGGCGGAACTCGACGCCGGGCACGACGCCGCCTTCCTGACCCTGGGCGACCCCCTGCTCTACTCCACCTTCGCCTACCTGCTGCGCACCCTGCGCCGACTGGACCCCGAACGGGGCGTGACCGTGGTCCCCGGCATCACGTCCTTCCAGGCAGTGGCCGCGGCCACGGAAACCGTGCTGGCCGAAGGGTCCCAGAACCTCATGGTGCTCCCGGGCATCCGCGACGCCGGGGAATTGCGCCGCAACCTCGACGGTGCGGACAACGCCGTCATCCTCAAGGCCTACACCAATTTCGCCGCCATCCGCGAGGAACTCCGCACTTTGCCGTCGCGCCCCCATTGCGTTTTCGCCTCGAAAATGGGCATGAAGGAGCAGTTCATCACGCGCAGCCTCGAAGAGGCTCCGGACAACCCGACGTACCTATCGCTCATGCTCCTGACCGCAAACGAACCACGCTGAACCAAGGATACGCATATGCCCAAAGCCATCCTCATCGCCGGCACCTCCAGCGGGTGCGGAAAAACATCGGTCGCCCTGGGCCTGATGAAGGCCTTCGCCCGCAAGGGCCTCGTGGTCCAGGGCTTCAAATCCGGGCCGGATTTCATCGATCCGGGCCTGCACCGCATGGCCACGGCCCTGCCGAGCCACAACCTTGACGGCTGGATGCTCCCCACCGAAGAGATCCGCCGCATCTTCCGCCGCAACCACGAAGGGTGCGACATCTCCATCATCGAGGGGGCCATGGGGCTCTTCGACGGCATCGGCGCCATCAGCGAGGAAGGCTCGGCCGCGCAGCTGGCCAAGATCCTGGGCGTGCCCGTGCTGCTGGTGGTCAACGCCCGCGGCATGGCCCGCTCGGCCGCGGCCCTGGTCAAGGGCTACGCCGAGTTCGACCCGGCCCTGAGCCTCGACGCCGTGCTCTTCAACATGACCGGCAGCCAAGCCCACGGGCAGATCCTGTCCCAGGCCCTGGAAGGCCAGGACGTGCGCGTCCTGGGCAGCCTGCCGAGGATGCCCGGCCTGGAGCTGCCCTCACGGCACCTGGGCCTGGTCACGGCCGAAGACCTGGACCGCCGGGAGGAACGCCTGAACGGCCTGGCCGACTGGGTCGAGAGCGCCCTGGACCTTGACGCCCTGCTGGCGGCCCTGCCCGAGTTCTCCCTGCCCTCCCTGAACGACGGCGGCGTGAAGATGCCCGAGGTCCGCATCGGCTACGCCCGCGACCGGGCCTTCTGCTTCTACTACGAGGAGAACCTGCGCATGCTGCGCCAGGCCGGGGCCGAGCTGGTGCCCTTCTCCCCCCTGGAGGACTACAACCTGCCGCCGGCCCTCAAGGGCCTGTACCTGGGCGGCGGGTACCCCGAGCTCCACGCCGAGAAGCTGGCCGCCAACACCGCCATGCTCGGCAAGATCCGCGACTTCTGCGCCAGCGGCAAGCCGGTCTACGCCGAGTGCGGCGGCTTCATGTACCTGATGAAGAGCCTGCGCACCCGCGACGGCCGGGAGCACGCCATGGCCGGGGTCTTCGATTTCTCCTGCGCCATGCAGGGCCGGCACCAGGCCCTGGGCTACCGCGAGGTGGAGCTGGCGTCGCCAACGGCGCTGGGCGGAGCGGGCGAACGCGTTCGCGGGCACGAATTCCACTATTCGCAGCTGCGCGGCGAGGATCCGGCGGCCGCCGAGGCCTACCGCGTCTTCGACCGCTGCGGCCGCAGCGACGGGGCCGGCGGCTTCCTGAAGGGCAACTGCCTGGGCTCCTACGTGCACCTGCACTTCGGCTCAAACCCGGCCATGGCCGAGCGCTTCGTCGGAGCCTGCGGAGTATGACCCTGCGCCACGGCTTCACCACGGGCACGGCGGCGGCCGCGGCGGCCAAGGCCGCGGCCCTGCATCTGCTCGAAGGGCGGATGCCGGACGCTGTGGACGTGCCCCTGCCCATGGGCGGACGCATGTCCGTGGTCGTCCTGGAAAGCCGGCCCGAGAACGGCGGCGTGCTGGCGGCCGTGGTCAAGGATGGCGGCGACGACCCCGACGCGACACATAAGGCCGTGATCCGGGCCTTCGTGCGGCCCAAGGACGGCATCGGCATCGTCCTGCACGGCGGACGGGGTGTCGGCCTGGTGACCAGGCCGGGGCTCCCCGTGGCCGTGGGCGAGGCGGCCATCAACCCCGTCCCGCGCGAGCAGATCCGGCAGGCCGTGTCCGAGACGGGGCTCGGCGGCGCGGACGTGGAGATCCGCGTGGACCGGGGCGAGGAGATCGCGCAGAAAACCTTCAACCCGCGCCTGGGGATCGTCGGCGGCATCTCCATCCTCGGCACCAGGGGCACGGTCAAGCCCTTCAGCAACGCCGCCTACCAAGCCACCATCCGCCAATGCCTGGACGTCATGCAAGCCTGCGGCGTCAAGCGCCCCTGCCTGACCACGGGCGGCCGCAGCGAGTGCTTCCTGCGCCGGGCCCGGCCGGACACGCCCGAGACGGCCTGCGTGCAGGTAGCCGACTTCTTTTTCTACTCCATGCGCGAAGCCGGGCGGCGCGATTTCATCGCAGTGCAGTGGGGCGTGTTCTTCGGCAAGCTGGTCAAACAGGCCCAGGGGCACCGCTACACCCATGCCCGCAGCGCTGACCTGGACCTCCCGGCCCTGGCCGGCTGGTGCGCCGAGTGCGGGTTTCCGGCCGATGTCTGCGCCGACGTGGCCGGGGCCAACACGGCCATGCAGGCGCTGCAGACCGTCGCGCCCATGCCCCAGGCGCAGGGGCTCTACGCCCTGCTGACGGGCAGGGCTTCCCGGTTCGCAAGGGAATTCAGCGGCCGCGGCCTGGCCGTGGACTACCTGCTCTTCGATTTCGACGGACGCCTCCTGCACGACACCTCGGAGGCGGCATGATCCACGTCGTAGGCCTCGGCCTGTGCCCCGAGCACCGCTCCCCGGAACTGCTGCGTCTCGTGTGTTCCGCCGCCCTCGTGGCTGGCGGCCGCAAGGTCCTCGATGGCATGGGCATCGAGAAGGAGCGCAGGCTGACCCTGACCTCCATGGCGGGTTTCGCGGCCGATCTGCGCCGCCATGCCGCGAAACAGGCGGGCGACATCTGCGTCCTGGCCGACGGCGACCCCCTGCTCTTCGGCATCGGCGCGAGCCTGCTGCGCTTTTTCGAACCCGGCGAACTGACGTTCCACCCCAACATATCCGCCTTGCAGGCGGCCTGCGCCCGATTCGGGCTGCCCTGGCACGACTGCGCAGCCCTGTCCCTGCACGGCCGCGAGGGCCTCACGCCTCTTTTCGCGGCCCTGACCCACGGCCGCCTGGCCGCCCTGTACACGGACGCGCGCATGAGCCCCGACGCAGTGGCCCGGCTTCTCCTGGAAAGGGGCGTCACGGGCTGGCGCATGCACGTGGCCGAGGCCCTCTGCTCGCCAGAGGAGCGCCTGACCACCACGACCCTGGCCCAAGCCGCAGAGCGGCCCTGGCATCCGCTCAACATCGTCGTGCTGGAGCGAACCGAAACGCCGCCCTTGGCCCTGGCCCTGGGATTGGACGAAGGCGCACTGGCCCGCGAGGACGGCCTCATGACCAAGCAGCCCGTGCGCGCCCTGGCCCTGTCGTTCCTGCGCCTGGCCCCGGACTCGGTCCTGTGGGACCTCGGCGCGGGCAGCGGCGCCGTCAGCCTGGAGGCGACGCGCCTGCTGACCCGCGGTCGCGTGGTGGCCGTCGAGCGCCGGGCAGGGCGAGCGGCGCAGGTCCGGGACAACATCGTCCGGACCGGCGCTTGGCTGATCGAGGTGGCCGAGACGTCCCTCGAAGCATTCCTGAACGACCGCATGCGGGAAGCTTCCGAGGCAGCCCCGGCCCGGAAGGACGATACGCCGGAACCCGAGCCCCGCCCCGACGCTCCCACGCATGTCTTCCTCGGCGGCGGCGCCTCGGGCCCGGTCCTCCTGTCCTGCGCCCGCCTGCTGCGGCCCGGCGGACGCATGGTCGCGGCCGCCGTGCTGCTCTCGACCCTCGAAACCGTCCGCGCCGTCATCGACGAACTGGGCTGGCCCCTCACGGTTCACCAGCTCATGCACCACGCCAGCGCCCCGCTGGGGACCGATCTGCGCCTGGTGCCGTCCAACCCGGTTTTCCTGCTGGAAACGCATAAACCTTCAAGCGATACATGAATATCTCACCGCACGTGTACTTCATCGGCGCAGGCCCCGGAGACCCGGACCTGATCACGGTCCGCGGCCGCGACCTGGTGTCACGCGCGGACCTGGTGCTCTACGCCGGGTCCCTGGTCCCGGCCGAGGTCGTGGCCTGCGTGAAGCCCGGAGCGAAGATGATCGACTCGGCCGGCTTGAGCCTGGACGAGACCCACGCCCTGATCCTCGAAACCGTTCGGCGCGGCGGCACCGTCGCCCGCGTGCACACCGGCGACCCTTCCCTGTTCGGGTCCGTGCGCGAGCAGACTGCCCTGCTGGACCGCGACGGAGTGCCCTGGAGTGTCATCCCCGGCGTGACGGCGGCCTTCGCCGCCGCGGCCCGGGCCGGGGTGTCCTTCACCGTGCCCGAGGCCACCCAGAGCCTGGTCATCACCCGCCTGCACGGCCGCACACCGGTGCCGCAGGCCGAACGCCTGCGGGAGCTGGCCCGCCACCGCTCCTCCGTGGCCGTGTACCTCTCGGCCGACAAGGTTTCGGAACTGACGGCGGAACTGCGCCTGGCGGGGTTGGCCGAGGACACGGTCATCGTGGTCGGACACAAGGTCGGGCACCCGCAGGAACGGATCATCCGCACCACCCTGGCGGGGCTCGAAGCCGACATGGCGGGCGTCACGCGCCAGGCCGTCTTTCTCGTCCTGCCGGCCGAAGAGGCGCCCGTCGTCCCGTCGCGGCTCTACGACCCGGCCTTCGGACACGGCTTCCGCGCGGCCGCGCGGCCGGAATCCTGGCCGCGCCTGGCCGTGTACGCCCTGACTCGCCAAGGGCTTGAACTGGCGCAGCGCATCGCCGCCATGGCCCCGGCCGACCTGTTCGCCCCCAGGCGCCTGGCCGGGGAAGGGGTTTGCGGTTTCGAGCGCATCGCCGACCAGGTCCACACCAATTTCCATCTCCACCACGCCCACGTCTTCGTGGCCGCGTCAGGCATCGTCGTGCGCGCCATCGCGCCCCTGCTGCAATCCAAGACCACGGACCCGGCCGTGGTCGTCTGCGACCAGAACGGCGAAAACGTCATCAGCCTCCTCTCGGGGCACCTCGGCGGAGCCAACGACCTGGCCCGCCGTCTGGCCGCCCATCTCGGCGGCAGGGCAGTCATCACCACGGCCACGGACACGGCCGGGACGCCGGCCATCGACACCCTGGCCGCGGATCGCGGCTGCGCCATCGCCGACCCGGCACGCATCGCCGCGGTCAATGCCGTTCTGGCCGAAGGAGGCACGGTCACGGTCCACGACCCGCAGAACGACCTGGGACTGCGCGGGAATGCCGAATGGAGGGATTTCTTCGAACTTGCGGAGCAGCCTACGGCGCAGGTCGTGGTCACGCTGGAGGCGTCGTGCGCCGCGGGATTGGTCCTGCATCCACGCCGCCTCTTCGCCGGCGTGGGCTGCCGCCGCGGCGTCTCGCGGGACGAGGTACTGCAGGCCCTGCGCGAAGCCCTTGATGCCGGCGGCCTGGCCCCGGCCGCACTGGCCGGCTTGGCCAGCGTGGACCTCAAGGCCGACGAGGAGGGACTTCTGGAGGCGGCCGGGCACCTGAATCTGCCCACTTATTTCTTCGAACCGTCCGTGCTGGACGAAACGCCGGTCCCCAACCCCTCGCAGCGGGTACGGGACAGGATAGGAGCGGGAAGCGTATGCGAAGCGGCGAGCGTGCTGGCGGCGAGAATGAAAAACCCGGAAGCGCGGCTGATCGTGCCCAAGACCGTCCGCGGGAACGTGACGGTGGCCCTGGCCGGCTGACCGTGGTGGGCCTGGGGCCCGGCAGCGCGGACCTCCTGGCGCCCATGGCCCTGGAGAGCCTCGTGCGGGCCGGGGCCGTGGTCGGCTATGACCGGTACATGGATCTGGTGAATCCGGAGCTTCTGGCAGGCAAGACCCTGTTTTCGAGCCCCATGAAGAAGGAGATGGAACGCACGGCCAAGGCCGTGGACTTCGCCCTTTCGGGCCTGGACACGGTGGTGGTCAGCTCCGGCGACAGCGGCGTCTACGGCATGGCAGGATTGGTGCTGGAGTATCTGGAACGGGAAGGGCTCCTGGACGCCATGGAGTTGGACATCGTGCCCGGCATCCCGGCCCTGTGCGCGGCGGCCGCCCTCCTGGGCGCACCCCTCATGCACGATTTCTGCGCCGTCTCCCTCTCGGACCTGCTGACCCCGCTGCCGCTGATCATGCGCCGCGTGCGCTGCGCGGCCGAGGGCGACTTCGTCATCGCCCTCTACAACCCCAAGTCACGCAAACGCGGTTCCTACCTCGCCCAGGCCCTGGCCATGATCGCGGAACACCGCGGCCCGGACGCGCCCGTGGGCTTCGTGCGCAACGCCTACCGGCCCGACCAGGATGTGCGCACCGCCACGCTCGGCAGCTGCGACCCCGAATGGGCGGACATGCTGACCACGGTCATCGTGGGCAATTCCGCAACGCGACTCGTGAATGATAAGATGCTGACACCGCGGGGATATTACGAGAAATACGGACAGGAAAACGCCGGGAATTGATTCCGGACCGCGTTGCTCACCGTTCAGGTGAAACGCAAAAGATCGCCTTTCAGCATCCACATCACGGTAGGCGTCGCCGCCGGATGCCCTTCGGCGCGGGCCTTCAGGGACGCCCAATCCACGGGATGCCGGGTCCAGACCAGCACCATGCGCATGAGTTCCAGGTCGACCCGGCCCTCCACGCCCGCATAGACTACCGGAAAATCCTTGCCCCGGTACACGGCCTGCCCCAAGTCCGTTATTTCCAGCATATCTTTGTCTTGCAGCCTCCGCGTCGGGTAAGCGCCGAAAATCCTGCCGTGGTCCAGCGCCAGGGGATGGAGGCTCTCTCCCTCTCCCGGCGCGGGCGCAGGTTCCGCCCCCAGCCGCTCCCATAGTGCAAGATACCGCCCGATGACCGTCGGCCAGTCGAAGGCCGCCGAGTGCTCTCGGGCCGCCCGCCCCATCTCCTCCCTGACCTCCGGCCGCAGCATGACCCGAAGGCTTCCGGCCAGTTCACCCACGTCCACGGCCACGTCCTGGGCCAGCCAGAGGTGGTATGCCGTGTCGTACAGGAGCGGCGCCAGGAGCGAGACCTCGCCGACCTCGCCGCTGTCCGCCGTGGGGACCAGCAGCCCCGTTTTCCCGTGGGCCACGAGGTCACGGTAGCCGTCGTAGTCTGAGGCGATGACGGGCTTGCCCGCGGCGGCCGCCTCCAGGAGGGTCAAGCCGAAAGTCTCCTGGGGGTTGTCGGCCAGGGACACGACCACGTCGGCCCGCCCCAGAAGCGCCTTCTTGGCCGCATCGTCGGGGCAGCGCACGACCACCAGGCGCAGGCCGATGTTGGCCGCCAGGTTGGTCAGGGTCCCGGGCAGGGACGCGCCCTCGTCGGGGCTCCCGGCCAGAACCAGACAGACGCCGCCCAGGTCCGCGCCGCCCTGGCGCAGACGCTGGAAGGCCCGCAGCAGCGGCAACAAATCCATCTTCGAATAGGGGCTGATGCGCCCCGGCACCAGAAACACGGTTTTTCCCGCCGCAACGTCCGGCAGGCTTCCCCCTCCAAGATCCGCGAACTCATCCCGCCACACGCCGAGTGGTACCATGTCCACCTGCGGCGCGGGAGCGTTGCAGTGCTCGCGAAGCGCGGCCAGTTCCTCGCGCACCACAGCCGCCCCGGCCCGCGACGTGGCCACGATGCAGTCACGGGCCGTGGCCCCGGCCCAGACGTGCTGGGCGAAGGACTGGCCGTAGCGGGCGTAGGACAGGGAATGGGTCACGCCCGTTATGGGGAAGACGTTGCGGGCCAGGCGGTTGCGCACGGCGGCCAGGAAACCCTGGTGGGTCAGGCAGTCCGAGAGGTGGAAGCAGTGATACGCCGTGGAGGCCAGATACTTTGGCAGGGCTGAGCGCGGCAGGATGCGGATCTTGGGCGCCGCGCCGGGGCAGGCGGAGTGCACGAAGGTCTCCAACGCCGCCCCGCTGTGCCGGTCTGGCAGGAAGAAGTGGTACTGCTCGAACCGGTCCACGGTCAGCAGAGCGTGCAGAAATCCCGTGTTCGCGACCCTGCGGCCGAGAATGGGCCCGTCCTCCACGAACGGGTCGAGGGTGCCCCAGACGGGGCCTGATTCATGCGCCATGCCCGCATCAAGCAATATCCGGGCCTGCGCGTCGCAACGCAGCGGGATGAAGGCGCCCGTTCCCACTGTGACGCCAGACACAGCGAACGACTTACGCTCGGTCATTTGGCGAAAGAACGCACATTCCCCGCCCGAATCCGAAGACAGCGACGAAATGGCAACAAACTTGCTACTTACGTAAAAAATGTCATTTTTCCGTTGTCTGGAGGAAGCATGAATACCAGCAAACGCCCAACCCTGGGCGTGGCCCTCGCCCCGAAACTCGCTGCCGAATTGGCATCGCATCTGCCCGACTCGCACCGGCTGGACAACCTTCCCGTCGGCGAGGCGATGGCGTTCATGGCGACGAATGCGCAGGGCGGCCTCGCCTTTGTGGCTGTCTCCACCTGGGAGGCGCTGGACGCGGAAAGCAGAGAAAAAATCGCGGCCCATGAATCCTGGCAGCTCCTGCTCATCGCCGACCAGGCCGATCCGCAAGCCCTGGAATTCATGGCTACGGGTTCGTTCCTGACCCTCATGACCTGCCCCCTGGATGGGGCAAAAATTGCCCGCGCCCTGCATCAGGCGGAAGAAGTGTCCAGCATGTATCAGGATATCTTCATGATGGCGCGGGAAATAAGCCTCGAGCGCGAACTCCTGGCCCGCAAGAACGAGCAGCTGGCATTCCTCAACCAGGTCCTGACCCGTGCCAGTCAAACCCTTGACCCGGCGGTGATCCTCTCCAACAGCGCCGAGGATCTGGACCTGCTGCTCGATGTGCGCTCGGTGTTCGGAGTCTTCTGGAATGCCGCCGAAGGCCAGACCGAGGCCGAACTGTTCCTGCCTGAAAATCTCCCCCAGGCAAGGCAGGAAGACTGGGTCAACCACCTGCTGAGCGTGGCCGGGCGGCTGTGCAGGGATGCCATCCGCGGCTACCAGGTGTCCTTCCTGACGCCCCGGGAAGGCATCGAAGGCGATGCGCCGGAATTGGATCAGCTGGTCACCATCCCCTTGAGCGTTGGGCCGGAGCCCTTCGGGACCCTGGTCATCTGCTCGCGGGAGGCTTCGGCCCTCGGCCAGGACCGTCTGCGCATCCTGACCTCGGCCGCCAACCACCTTGCCCTGGCCATGCGCAACAGCCTGGAGTTCCGCAAGACCAAGGCCCGGGCCGACCATGACGGCCTGACGCGCATCTCCAATCGTCACCATTTTGACATGCGGCTGCGCGAAGAACTCAAGCGCCACCAGCGCCACCAGGACGAACTGAGCCTGATGATGATCGACCTGGACTACTTCAAGTCCGTCAACGACACCTACGGCCATCAGGCCGGCGACATGGTGCTCAAAGAGGTCGGCCGCATCCTGCAGAAGACCCTGCGCGAATCCGACTTCCCGGCCCGTTACGGCGGGGAGGAGTTCGTGGTCATCCTGCCCCAGACCAGGGAGGACCAGGCCTGGACCCTGGCTGAACGACTGCGCGCCGTCATCGGGCAGACCGTGTTCCGCGTGCAGCGCAAGCGGTTCAGGGTCACGGCCTCCATCGGTATCGCCGGCGTGCAGCCCGGCGCCCTGGCCAAGCCCGAGTCCCTCATCTTCAAGGCCGACCAGGCCCTCTACCTGGCCAAGGCCAGCGGACGGAACATGGTCTGCTGCTCGGCCATCGAGGAGACGTCCGTGGCGCACTGAAACGAAGATTTGTCCCGAAGAACGCGAATGGCCGCGGGCTGAGACACGCCCGCGGCCATTCGTTTTTCCGTGCTACCTGAGGATCGACGGCAGCCAGGTTGAGATGACCGGAATGTAGGTCACCATCAGCAGGCAGAGGAAGAGCAGGGCGAGAAACGGCAGCACGGACCGGGCGATCTCCGTCAGCGGCTTGCCGGTAATGCCCATGGCCACGAAGAGGTTCAGGCCGAAGGGGAAGGTCAGGAAGCCGATCTCGACGTTGACGATCATCATGATGCCCCAGGCCACGGGGTCGATGCCGAAATGGGTCAGCATGGGCAGGAAGATGGGCGTGAGGACCAGGATGGAGGTCACGATGTCCATGACGCAGCCGATGAGCAGCAGGAGCACGTTGACCAGAAAGAGAAAGACGTACTTGTTGCCGATGTGCGCGCTGATGAACTGGGCGGCCTGGGCCGGCAGCTGCTCCCGCGTCAGCAGCCAGATGAAGGGCATGGCGCAGGCGATGATGAACAGCAGGGCCGAGGACAGCACCGCGCTCTTGACCAAGATGGCCCGGAACTTGGCCCAGGTCAGGGAGCGGTAGACGAAGGTCTCGACCAGCAGGGCGTAGACCACGGACACCCCCGCCGCCTCGGTGGGCGTGAAGATGCCCGAGTAGATCCCGCCCAGAACGATGACCGGCATGGCCAGCCCCCACAAGGCCCGGCCGAGGATGCGCATGGTCTCCCCGAAGGAATGGGAGGACGTCGCCCCCCAGCCGTGGCGCCGGGCCATGTACAGGGCGAAGGCGCCCAGCACGACGACGCGCACCACGCCGGGCACGACCCCGGCCATGAACATGTCGCTGACCGAGGTGTTGCCCACCAGGGAATAGAGGACCATGGGGATGGACGGCGGGATGAGGATGCCCAGGGTGCCGGCGCTGGTGATGAGGCCGATGCTGAACTTCTCGTCGTAGCCCGCGCGGATGAGGGCCGGGATCATGATACTGCCAACGGCGATGACCGTGGCCGGGCTCGACCCCGAGATGGCCGCGAAGAACATGCAGGTCAGGATGCCGGCCAGGGCCAGGCCGCCCCGGAAGCGCCCCACGCAGGCGTTCATGGACTCGACGAGATAATGCGCGATGCGCCCCTCGGCCATGATGTTCCCGGCCAGGATGAAGAACGGGATGGACAGGAGCAGGAAGTTGTCCAGGCCGCGGAAGAGCTGCTGCACCAGGGCCGTCAGGGGCACGTTCATGAACAGCGTCACTGCCCCGGCCGTGGTGGCCAGGACAACGATGGCGATGGGCGTGGACAGCAGGAGCAGTCCCAGAAAAACGCAGACGATGAACCAGACCATCAGGCCCCCTCCCCTTCTCCGCCGGCAAGGACGATGCGCACCTGCTCCCAAGCCTTGTGGCCAAAACGTGCGGCGATGCTGAGCCCGAAGACGGGAATGGGCAGATAGGCCACCCACATGGGCAGGCCGAGGGCTGCCATGGTCATGCCGTAACGGGCCAGCAGCGCGGTCTGCTCCCAGCCGAACCAGGCGATGACCAGCATGACCGCGGCGCTCAGAAGGTTGGCCAGGGCGCGCAGGCCCGCGCCGACGCGTCTGGGGGCGTACTGGGTCACGGCCTCCATGGAGAAATGCGCCCCGTGTTTCACGGCCATTCCCGCCCCGGCGAAGGTGGCGAAGACTACGAGGTAGCGGCTGCCTTCGTCGAACCAGTCGAAGGTCAGACCAAGGAAATAGCGGGTCAGGACCTGGATGGTCGTGCCCACGGCCAGGAGCAGGAGCAGGCCGCCCACGGCCAGCTCTTCCAGATTGCCGAGAATGTTCAGAAACTTCTTCATGTCGCTCTCAAAAAAGGCAGGGCCCGCAGGCCCTGCATCGTTGGCATCATATGCGGCCACGGCACCGGGTCCGGGGCCGTCAGCAGAAGCCTATTTACTGTACTCGCTCACCTTGGCCACGATCAGGTCGTAGTAGCGCTTGCCCGCCCACTTGCCGAACTTGGGGTCGTTCGGGATGGTACCGGCCTGCTGGGCGAACTTCTCGTGCACGGGCAGGACCGCGTCGTGGAAGGCCTGACGCTCTTCGGGCGTCAGTTCGGCGATGGTCGCCCCGAACTTGTCCTTGGCCAGCTGTTCGAGCTCCGCGCGCATCTTCGTGTTCTCGGAGCGGTTGATGTCCTCGGCGATCTTGGCCGCATCGACGAAGATCTTCTGCTGCTCCGGAGTCAGGCTTTCCCAGACCGGCAGGCTGACCATCTTGTACAGGCAGGTCAGGGAGTGGGAGGAACGCGTGAGGAACTTGGCCACTTCCGTGAACTTCATCATGACCGAGGTCGGGATGGGGTTCTCCTGCATGTCCACGGCGCCCTGCTGCAGGGCCGTGTACAGTTCGGGGAACGGGATGCCCACGGGGTTGGCGCCCAGGGCCCGGAAGCTGTCCAGGAAGACGGGGGAGTCCATGACGCGCACGCGCACGCCCTTCATCTGCTCAGGCGACGTGATGGTGCGGTCGCGCACGCCGAAATCGCGCATCTCGTTCTCGGCGTAGCCGATGGGCATGAGCCCCATCTGCGGCATGAGGGCGTCCATGACGGTCTTGAACTCCTCGTCGGCCAGGACCTTGTAGGCCACCTCCTTGCTCGGGAAAAGGAAGAAGAGGTCCAGCAGTCCCACCTGCGGGATGAGGTTGGACATGACCGCCGTGGTGCAGTCCATCATGTCCAGGGTGCCGAACTGGACCTGCTCCAGCATGGAGCGCTCGTTGCCGAGCTGGCCCAGGGGGAAGACCTCGATCTTGATCTCGCCCTTCGTCTCCTTCTCGACGTGCTCGGCGAAGGCCAGTGCCGCGCGGTGCATGGGGAAGGGCTTGTTGTCGATCTGGGTCGGGGCGATGTGGCCGAACTTCAGGACGCGCGCGGCCTGGGCCGAGACGGCGCAGAACAGGGCCAGGACCAGGAACAGGATCGCAACTCCTTTCGCTTTCATTGGGGACTCCTGCGGAACCGTGCTGAACGATCTCGTCGCAACAGCACAACCCTCTGTTTTTATTGATTATATTGAAAAAAAGACCGTATGCGAAGTATAAACAATTATCGATCGTCGCGTCCCTTGGCAACCCTTTTCTGACCATCGGTCACTCCGACAGAAGGGCGGAAAACGCGGCGCATTGACTTCAACACAACCGGCACCTAGTGATTCTGACTTTCAAGCATACCCGCCCCGGCTCAGCGTTTCCGGGGCCTTGACCATACGGAGCGACCATGCTGCCACCAGATCTTTGCGCCGGGCTGGCGCGCATCCTGCCCCCCGACCGCGTCCACCTCGATGCCGTGCGTGCACGCGTGTTCGCCCTGGACGCGAGCATCTACCAGCCCCGCGCCAGGGCCGTCGTGGACATCGAGCGCGAAGCCGAAGTCCTGGCCCTGCTTGAGCTGATGCGCGTGCACGGCGCAGGCGTGACCTTCCGCGGCGCGGGCACGAGCCTCAACGGACAGGCCACGGGCGAGGACATCGTGGCGCGCATCCGCGGGCCGCGGTGGCGGGACCATAAGGTGCTGGAGGAGGGACGCTTCATCCGCCTGGGCTGCGGGCTGACGGGCGGCGAGGCCGACGCGCTGCTGGCGCCCTTCGGGCGGCGCATCGGCCCGGACCCGGCCTCGGCCGCGGCCGCGACCATCGGCGGCATCGTCGCCAACAACGCGGCGGGCATGTGCTGCACCGTGGACCAGAACACCTTCGCCACCTTGCGCTCCCTGCGCGTCATCCTGGCCGACGGCGCGGTTCTCGACACCGGCGACGCGGACAGCGTGGCGGCCTTCCGCGCCAGCCACGCCCCCGTCCTGGAGCGCCTCACGGCCCTGCGCGAACGCATCATGGCCGACCCGCAGCTCGCGGCGCGCATCCGGCGCAAGTACTCCATCAAGAACACCACGGGCTACGCCGTGAACGCCCTGACCGAGTGCGAGGACCCCGTCGACATCCTGACCCACCTCATGATCGGCTCCGAGGGGACGCTCGGCTTCGTCAGCTCCGTGACTCTGGAGACCGTGCCCGTTTTCCCCCTGCGGGCCACGGCCCTGGTGGTCTTCCCCGACCTCGACGCCGCGGCACGGGCGGTCATGGCCCTGCGCGGCTGCTGCCCGGTGCAGGCCGCCGAACTGCTGGACCGCACCTCCATCCGCGCCGTTGAGAACCTGCCCGCCGCCCCGCCCCTGCTGCGCGAACTGGGTGACGACGCCTGCGCCGTGCTCATGGAGACCCGCGCGACAGACCCGGAAACCCTGCGGCGCAACACGGCTGACATTCTCGCCGCCCTGGAGGGCATTGCGCAGGTCGCCCCGGCGCGCTTCACCACGGACGGGGCCGAATGCGAACGGCTGTGGGCCGTGCGGCGCGGACTCTTCTCGGCCGTGAGCAGCTACCGGGCCGCCGACGAGTACGTCATCACCGAGGACATCAATATCCCGGTGGAGCGCCTGGCCGAAGGGTGCGCGGCCTTCAGGCGCCTCTTCGCCCGCCACGGCTACGAAGCCGGGGTCATGGGGCACGCCTTCCACGGCAATTTCCACTTCACCCTGCCCACGCGCATCAGCGACCCCCGCGAACTGGACCGCCTGCACGGCTTCCTGGACGATCTGGCCGAGGTCATCACCCGCGACTTCGACGGCTCCCTCAAGGCCGAACACGGCACGGGCCGGGCCATCGCGCCCTACGTGCGTCTGGAGTGGGGGGACACGGTCTACGCGGTCATGCGCGAGATCAAGGCCCTGCTGGACCCGCACGGCGTCCTCAACCCCGGCGTCATGTTCGACGAGGACCCGCACGCCCACCTGCGGGGGCTGAAACTCCCCCTGACCAGCCACCCGCGCATCGACATGTGCGTGGACTGCGGTTTCTGCGAGCCTGTCTGCCCCTCGCGGCACATGGCCTTCACCCCGCGTCAGCGCATCGCGGCCTGGCGGGAGATCAGCCGGTTGGAACAGGATGGCCGAAGCGACGAGGCCCGACATTGGCGCGCCGCCTTCGCGGAACTGGGCGAATCGACCTGCGCCACGGACGGCCTGTGCACGACCCGCTGCCCCCTGGCCATCGACGTGGCGTCCTTCATCCGCGACCTGCGCCACGACGCCCTTTCTCCGGCGGCCCGCACCGTCGCCAACGCCGCGGCCGGCCATTTCGCAGGCGCAACGGCCCTGGCCCGGACCGCCCTCGGCACGGCCGACCTGGCGCACCTGGCCCTGGGGCCCGAAAAACTCGAATCCGTGAGTCGCATCATGACCAGGCTGAGCGGACAGCGCCTGCCTGGCTGGATGCCCGGCCTGCCCCGGCCGGCAGCTCGGATCGTGCGGAAACCCGCCGCCGAGCACAGGGAGACCGTCGTCTACCTGCCGTCCTGCGCCACGCGCACCATGGGCGACACGCGCCGCGCCCCTGCCGAGAGTCTGGTCGAGGTCACGGTGCGCCTGCTGGAGCGGGCCGGCTTCGCCGTGCGCATCCCTGACGGCGTCGAGGGCCTGTGCTGCGGCAAGGCCTTCGAAACCAAGGGTCTGTATGCCCAAGCCGAGACGAAGCTGCGCGAACTGGAGCGGGCCCTGCACGCCGCGTCGGACAACGGCCGACACCCCGTCCTGTGCGACACAAGCCCATGCCTGGCGCGTATGAAAAAGGATATCCGGGGCCTGTCGCTGTTCGAGCCCGTCGAGTTCGCCCGCGTCTTCCTGCTCCCCCGGCTGCGCTTTCAGCCGGTGGATCGGCGCATCGCCCTGCACCCGACCTGCTCCACCCGCCTCATGGGCCTGGCCGACGCCTTCCACGAACTGGCCCGCGGCCTGGCGGTGGAAGTCGTCCTGCCGCGGGGGATTCTGTGCTGCGGCTTCGCCGGCGACAAGGGCTTCCACCGCCCGGAGCTGAACGCCTCGGCCCTGGCCGGTCTGGCCGAGCAGGTCCGGGACTGCGCCGAAGGCTACTCGACCTCGCGCACCTGCGAGATCGGACTGGCAATCCATGGGGGCATCCCGTACCGCAACATCCTCTACCTGCTGGAGGAATGCTCCAGATAGCCGGAATGGCTCAGATGAATGACACGGCTCTCCGCCTGCCCATGCACGGCTCACGTTGGCAGGCATTACTTGGTGCGGTGCCGGAAGACGTCAAAGGCATAGATCCCCGCCTTCGCGGGGATGACGTGTTCCAGATGCGTCATGCTGCAACATGTCCGCGATGTCCTCAGGCTCCACACCGGGTCATCCCCGCGAAGGCGGGGATCCATTGGCCGGACGACTCCGCTCGCGTCCGTCCTGCAACGGACGGAATCCGCATCGTTCTGAGCATCCGGCTCCGCCTTGCTGCACCGGACACCACGGACTCCGTTCTACACCAAAACTAATCAGGCCCCCTCTGCGGAGTTTGCCCCACAGATCCTGGGTGAAATCCCCCACCTTCACCCGACTCCTTCCCCGCCTCATCACCCAACCAGCTGAAAACACATCACGAAAGTGCCCGGCATTTCTGGCACGCATCCTGCCTAAGATACGGCAAACGAAATCACCCAGGAGGACGTATGGGACCAACCCCAGAGGTTTTGGAAAAATTCAGGAAAAAAGCGGAACTCGTCTCGGCCATCGTTTCGGAAGTTGATTCCATGGCCCAGGCCATTGCCTATACTGTCGACCTGTGCACCCAGAAAGAGGCCTGCCAGCTGCTCATGAGCGGATGCGAGGAGTCCCTTTCGGACAGGGGCCATGACCTGTGCGAACTCAAGCAGTGGGGCAAAGTCATCGCCGCCCCGGCCCTGAACGACGCCGACATGGCCGAACTGGTCAAGCAGGCCGCCAGCCGCGGCATCTCGGTCATCAAGGAAGGGATGCGCAAGAACCTGGCCGGCATCGACATCGGATTCACCATGGCCGACTACGGCATCGGCGAGACCGGGAGCCTGGTCATCGACTCCTCCAGCGAGGAACTGCGCCTGGCGACCATGATCAGCGAAATCCACGTCGCGGTCATTCCCAAGTCCCGCATCCGGGCCACGGCCGAGGACATGTACGACGAGATCAAGGGCTTCCAGAGCCGCAAGCCCAACTATCTGGCCTTCGTCACCGGCGCGAGCCGCACGGCCGACATCGAACGCGTTCTGGCCCTGGGCGTGCACGGGCCCCTGGAACTGCACATCCTGATTCTGGAGGACAAATAATGCAGACGGCCAAAACTCTTTCCGATTACAACAAGGAGCTGCGCGAGGCTCTGGACAACACCTTCCTGCGCGGCGCCATGGAAAAGTTCGCCACGGCCTACCCCGTCGGCCGGGCCAACGCCTTCCGTGAATACGACGTGACCGCCCTCATCGACGAGGTCGCCAAGGTCAAGGACGCCGGCATCTCCCGCCTGAACGACCTCTACGCCGAATTCAAGGCCAAGGCCGAAGCCAACGGCGTGAAGGTGCACTGGGCCAAGGACGGCGACGAGGCCAACGAGATCGTGGCCCGCATCGCCAAGGAAAACAGCTGCAAGATGATCGTCAAGTCCAAGTCCATGACGGCCGAGGAGACCCTCCTCAACCACCGTCTGGAAAAGGACGGGCTCGAAGTCGTCGAGACCGACCTCGGCGAGTGGATCATCCAGCTGCGCAGCGAAGGCCCGAGCCACATGGTCATGCCGGCCATCCACCTGTCCCGCTACCAGGTCGCCGAACTCTTCTCCCAGGTCACCAGGCAGGACCAGTCCTCGGACATCCAGCGCCTGGTCAAGGTCGCCCGTCGCGAGCTGCGCGCCAAGTACGCCCAGGCCGACATGGGCGTCAGCGGCGCCAATTTCGCCATCGCCGAGACGGGCACCATCGGCCTGATGACCAACGAGGGCAACGCCCGCCTGGTCACCACCCTGCCCCGCGTGCACGTCGCCATCGCCGGCATCGACAAGCTCTGCGGCACCCTGGAGGACGCCCTGAAGATCCTGCGCGTGGTGCCCAAGAACGCCACGGGCCAGGCCATCACCTCCTACGTGACCTGGATCAGCGGCGCCAACGAGTGCCAGACCGCGCCCGGCGGCAAGAAGGAGATGCACATCATCTTCCTCGACAACGGCAGAAGCGAGATGGCCAAAGACCCGCTCTTCGCCCAGGTCCTGCGCTGCGTGCGCTGCGGCGCCTGCGCCAACGTCTGCCCGGTCTACCGCATGGTCGGCGGCCACCAGATGGGCCACATCTACATCGGCGCCATCGGCCTCATCCTGACCTACTTCTTCCACGGCAAGGACAAGGCCCGCAACCTGGTGCAGAACTGCATCAACTGCGAAGCCTGCAAGCACATCTGCGCCGCGGGCATCGACCTGCCCAGGCTCATCAAGGAAATTCACTCCCGCATCCTGGACGAGGAAGGCCACCCGCTGCCGTCCCTTCTGCTCGGCAAGCTGATGAAGAACCGCAAGCTCTTCCACACCTTCCTGCGCACGGCCAAGATGGCCCAGCGCCCGCTGACGGGCGGCACGCAGTACATCCGGCACCTGCCCCACATCTTCTCCAAGGATCACGGGTTCAAGGCCCTGCCGGCCATTGCGGCCAAGCCCTTCCGCGACCGCTTCGAGGCCATCAAGCCGCGGGTGTCCGCGCCCAAGTACCGCATCGCCCTGTTCTCGGGCTGCGTGCAGGACTTCGTCTACCCCGAGCAGCTCGAAGCGGCCGTGAAGGTCCTGGGCGCCCACGGCGTCGAGATCGACTTCCCCATGGACCAGTCCTGCTGCGGCCTGCCCCTGCAGATGATGGGCGAGAAGAAGGCCAGCATCGACGTGGCGAAGCAGAACATCGAGGCCATGGCCGGCAACTATGACTACATCATCACGCTGTGCGCCTCCTGCGCCTCGCACCTCAAGCACAACTACCCGTTCCTGCTGGGCGAGAACGACGCGGCGGCCAAGGCCTTCGCCGACAAGGTCATCCCCTTCTCGGCCTTCATGACCGACGTGCTCGGCGTGACCGACGAGAAGTTCACGCAGACCCACCAGCGCGCCACCATGCACGCCCCCTGCCACCTCTGCCGCGGCATGGGCGTGGTGGAGCAGCCCCGCAAGCTGCTGGCCCTGGGCGGCTACGAGTACGCCCAGGCCGAACAGGAGCAGGTCTGCTGCGGCTTCGGCGGCACCTACTCCGCCAAGTTCCCGGGCGTGTCCGAACAGATCCTCAAGAACAAGCTGGCCGACGCGGCCCGCACCGCGGCCGAGGTCCTGGTGACCGAATGCCCGGGCTGCATCATGCAGCTCAGGGGCGGCGCGGAAGTGAACAAGTCCGGCTTCGCCGTGCGGCACATCGCCGAAGTCTTGGCGGACCACCTCAAATAGCAAACGGGCCGGCGAAAGCCGGCCCGCATTTTTCTCTCCTTGCGCGCCGGGAGCCTCAATTGCGAGGGGCTCCCGGCTTTTTCATTCGGATGGATGCCCAGACCCTTCAGGGCGCGCAGGACAGGCAGGGCCGCGCCCCAAGCTCCTCTCCCGCCGGTCGTGCTCAGTCGGCCGAAAACCTGGGCTGCCCGTACCAGGCCCGGGCGCTCTGACCCGAATTGTCGGTGTCGGTCATGATGGCCACGGCGTCGATCTCCGCGATGTCCTCTCCAAAAGCCCGCATCCAGTCCTCCCGGATGTTGCGCTTTTCCGTGACGAGTCGTCCCAGACTGTCCGTCCCGCTTCGCACTGCGACCATGTAGGCGTTGGAGGTGAAGGCGTTGGGCCACATGGCGTCCTGCGCTTCGGTGCTGGACCAGACGTAGGACAGGGCTTTCGTCTTCCAGAAGGCGATGCCGCCCTTGGCCACGACGTAAATGCGGGCCGGATAGTCGTCACCGGATTTCTCCCGCTCGTTCACGCCTGCCAGCACGTTTTCCACCTTCCAGGACCAGGTCAGCCACGGAGTCAGGCGCAGATCGACGCGCCCCTCGTGGAACAGCCCCGAAGCCGTGCCCCCGCTCTCGGCCATGAGCAGCCCCTCGGCCGGCAGCGGGGTGTAGACCGTGCGCCCCGCGAAGACCTTTTCCTTCCAGCCTGGATGATCCGGCGCGGTCAGGTCGGGCAGGCTCCCGGCCCACAGCGCCGTCACGCAGCACAGCAGCAGGCAGGCCGTCAACCGGGCTGGAACCTTTCCTGCAACCTGTCCTGCGCGCGGGAAAAAAATGCCGCGTCGACCACGATTTCCCTCAGCCGCGGAGGCGCCCATGAGTATCTCCTCGTCCATCTATATCGGCACGACCGGCATGATCGCCCATCAGGAAAAGATGTCCGTCATCTCCGACAACATCGCCAACATGAACACCGTGGGGTTCAAGTCTTCACGGATGCTTTTCAGCACCCTTATCAGCGAGCAGCTTCCGGCGTCCACCGTGGGCAACCAGATCGGCCAGGGCGTGGGCATCAGCTCCATCCATCGCGACATGACCGTCGGGGCTCTGGAGCCGACCAACACAGCCACGGACCTGTCCATCGCCGGCCAGGGCTTCTTCATCGTCTCGCCGGACACCTCGGACGCCACCTACTACACTCGGGCCGGAAGCTTCCGCTTCGACAAGGACGGATACCTGCGCGACCCGCAGGGCAACGTCCTGCAGGGCTACAGGCTGCCCGTCGGCGACCCGGACGACGCCGAACTGAACCTTCCGCAGGCCGCATCCGCCAACCTCCAGGATATCGTCCTGTCCACCAACGAGGGAGGCATGGCCGTGTCCGAGCCCGAGGCGACCACCGAAATCCAGATGATCATCAATCTGAACTCGGGATCCCCGGAACGCAGCACCGATGGCGCAAACCCCTTCACGTCGCTCTTCGACAAGTGGGACCCGACAGCGGAGGATCCCTTGGGCTCCAGTTCCTACGCCTACGGATCACAGCTCAAGATCTACGACGCAGCGGGCCAGGCCCACGAACTGAGCGTCTACTTCGACCCGGTCAACGACCTCTCGGGCGACACCAACGGCACGCGGGTCTGGGAGTACGTGGTGGCCATCCCGCCGGGCGAGGACGCCTCGGCCCTGTCCGCCAAGAAGGGCATCGTCATGACCGGCACCATGACCTTCACCCCCGCGGGCGAACTCCTCGGCATGAGCGCCTTCTCGGGAACGTCCGACGACAAGAGCGACTGGACGCCCGTGTCCTTCGATGAAAACGGGTTTCCCGTCTTCACGGCCACGGTGAACGGAGCGGCGCCGATCAGCAGTTCCCTCAATTTCGGGCTGCGCTCGTCGGGGGGGTGGAGCATGCCCGCCGGAGTGGCCACACTGGACGATCTGGGCACGGACATCGCCAACCTGCCGAACATGCTCGACCCCGACAGACAGGTCCTGGGCATGACCAACTTCAGCGCCGGGTCGAGCACCCTGTCACAATCCCAGAACGGATACTCGCGCGGCATCCTGCAAAGCGTGTCCGTGGACGCCGGGGGGACGATGCTCGGCAACTTCTCCAACGGGCAGATCCAGGCCCTCTACAAGATCCCCCTGGCCGACTTCATCAATCCGCAGGGCCTCTACCGCGAAGGCGGCAACCTCTTCTCGGCCACCAAAGACTCCGGCGGGGTGATCCTGGGCTGGGCCACGGAAGGCCGCCTGGGAGAGGTCGTCTCCAGTTCCCTGGAGAACTCCAACGTCGACCTGGCCACGGAATTCGTGCACATGATCATGACACAAAAGGGATTCGACGCGAACAGCAAGGTCATCACCACCAGCGACCAGGTCGTGCAGACGGCCCTGCAGATTAAGAAGTAGTCACACGAAGGCTTCGCCCCGGGCCACCAGATCCACGGGGCCGTGAATCCAGGCCCGGCGGACGGGGCCGGATTCTTCGAGGCGGACCCCGATGGAGTTGCCGCTGGGCTGCAGCACCGCGAGGTCCGTAGGAAAATTTTGCCCTCTCCCCAGCCACAGGGCCAGGGCCAGGCTGCCGGAGCCGCACCCGGTCTCGAAATGGGTCGAGGCGGTGGAACGGACCCAGACCACGGGCTTGATGGCGCAGGACGGGTCCGTCCGGTACCAGATGCAGCCCACGGCCTCGGCCTCCACGCCGAAACGGGTCCGCAGGCTCTCGGCGGCCCCTGCGACGTCGCCGGGAAAGGGGTGCCGTTCCTCGTCGAGGCAGATATGGGCGATGCCGGGCAGACGCACCAGCCCGAGGCCCTGGCCGAGTTCGCGCACACCCATGCCGGCCTCTTTGGGCAGCGGCATCTGCGCCCAGCACTCTCCGCCTTCCACGCGCAGCCCCACCGGCGCATCGACCCCGGACACCGAAAGCTCGCCGCGCACGCCGCCCTCGTGGGGCGAAAGCCCCGAACCCTCACACGCCATCACTGCGGCCGCGGCCCGGCACGCGTTGCCGCAGAACTCCCCGCCCATCATGTCCAGACGCACGGGCCGGGCCGACAGGTCCAGGTAGCCGACCTGCTCTGCCTGGAGGTGCCCCGCTCCCATGAGCACCCGCGACACGGCGGCCCTTTCGCCCGCAGGCACGGGGTCGAGGATCAGGATGGTGGGGTTGCCCCCCGGAACGGCCTTGTAGAATCGCAGTGTGCGCACCTCTGCCTCCTTGCGCGGTCGAAAAGCCTGACTTAGTCCATGAACACCCGTCGGGCAAGGCGCTCTTGACCCCCACCGCCCCGCGCGCGTAGGAGGTTCTTTTTTCACGTTCCAGCCCCACACCCCATGACAACATACCTGAACGCCATCATCCTGGGCATCGTCGAAGGCCTGACCGAGTTTCTGCCCGTGTCCTCCACCGGCCACCTGATCATCGCCGGACACCTCCTGGGCTTCACGGGCCCCAAGGCGGAAACCTTCGAAATCGTCATCCAGCTCGGCGCCATCCTGGCCGTGGTGGCCATGTACCTGCCGACCTTCTGGGGGCTCGTGCGGCCCACGGGACGGGCCTTCGGGGGCGTGCGCGGGCTGTGGCTGCTTTTCCTCACGTCCCTGCCCGCGTCTCTGCTGGGCCTCTTCGCCCACTCGGCCATCAAGGAGCACCTCTTCTCGCCCGTGACCGTGGCCTTCGCCCTGATCATCGGCGCCCTGGCCATCCTCCTGGTCGAACGTCTCAAGATCAAAAAAAGCGTCGGGGACCTGGACGCCATGACCCCGGCCCTGGCCCTTGGCGTCGGCTGCTTCCAGTGCCTGGCCCTGTGGCCCGGCTTCTCGCGCTCGGCCGCGACCATCATGGGCGGCATGATCCTGGGCGTGGACCGGCGGGTGGCGGCGGAATACTCCTTCATCGCCGCCGTGCCCATCATGTTCGCGGCCACGGGCTACGACCTGCTCAAGAGCTGGCGGATCTTCGGCACCGACGATTTCCTCGTTCTGGCCGTGGGCTTCGCCATATCGTTCGTCTCGGCCTGGGCCGCGGTCAAGGTCTTCATCGCGCTGCTCTCCCGCCTGACCCTGCGGCCCTTCGCCTGGTACCGCCTGGCCCTGGCCCCGGTCGTGCTCTGGATCTTCTGGTGAGGCCATGACCGTCGAACACGAAGCCAAATTTCCCCTGACCGAATGCACGGGCCTCGAAGAACGGCTCCGCGCCCTCGGCAGCCTGCGCACGTCCTGGCACTTCGAGTCCAACACGGTCTACGATCGCGGAGAAGAGCTTGCGTCCACGGGCCGCCTCCTGCGCCTTCGCCGCGCGCTGGTCGTGACGCTGACCTTCAAGGAGCCCGTGCCCGGCCCCGGCGTACCCGGCGTCAAAAGCCGCCTGGAACGGGAGTGCCGAGTTGACGATCCCGGATGCATGGACCTCATCCTGCGCGGCCTGGGCTACACCGCGAGCTTCACGTACGAAAAATTCCGCGCCATGTGGGATGTGGACGGCGCCACCGTGTGCCTGGACATCCTGCCCTTCGGCCACTTCGCCGAGATCGAAGGGGCGCCCGCGGCCATCCCGGAGCTGGCCGGCCGCCTCGGCCTGGACATGGCGGCGGCCCTGGCCGTCAGCTACCACAGATTGCACCGCGAATGGCGAAGCGCGCAGGGGCTCCCCCCAGCCGAGAGCTTCGTCTTCGAACCCGCCGAACGAGAACGTCTGAACACCCTGCTGGGCTGCGAGGCCCGGACCGGAGGAGATACATGCTAAGCGACATCCAGCTCGAAAAATACGCCAAGGTCCTGTTCTGGGGCATGCAGAAGGCCCGCGTCACCCCCTTCGCCCCCGGCGACATCGTCCTCATCCGCACGGACCTGCAGGCACTGGCCCTGGCCGAGAAGATGCAGGCCCTGGTCTTGGAAAAGGGCCTCAACCCCGTGGTGCGCATGAACCTGCCGAGCACCCTGGAAAAGGGATTCTTCACCGGTGCCGGACAGGACCAGCTGTCCTTCGTCGTGCCCGGCGACCGCGAACTTTTCGAAGACCTGGGCGGCCTCGTCTCGCTCCTGGCCCCGGACTCCATCACGCATCTGAAGGACACCCCGCCGGCCAAGATCGCCAGCTTCTCCCTGGCCCGCAAATACCTGCGCGACATCCTGGACCGCCGGGAGGCCATGCGCAAATTCGGTTGGACCCTGTGCCTCATGCCCACCCCGGCCCTGGCCGAGAACTCCGGGCTGTCCCTCGCCGACTACGCCGCCCAGATCGTCCGCGCCTCCTACCTCGACGACGCCGACCCCGTGGCGGCCTGGGAGGGCATCTTCCGCCAGGCCGAAGGCGTCAAGGCCTGGCTCAACGGCATGGACGTCGAACACTATCACGTGCAGTCCGCCTCCACGGACCTCAAGGTCTTCCCCGGCCGCGACCGGCGCTGGATCGGCGTTTCGGGGCACAACATCCCGAGCTTCGAGCTGTTCATGTCCCCGGATCACCGCCTGACCGAGGGCGTCTACCACGCCGACCAACCCTCCTACCGCAGCGGCAACCTCGTCAGCGGCGTGACCCTGGAGTTTACCGGGGGCAAGGCCCGCGTGGCCGGGGCCGACCAGGGCGAGGCGTTCGTGCGGTCCCAGCTGGAGATGGACCCCGGTGCCTGCCAGCTTGGCGAATTCTCACTGACGGACAAGCGCTTCTCACGCATCGACGCCTTCATGGCCCACACCCTCTTCGACGAAAACTTCGGCGGCGAGCACGGAAACTGTCACGTGGCCGTGGGCGCGTCCTACGCGGACACCTATGCGGGGGACCCGGCCGAACTGACCGAGGAGAGAAAAAAGGAACTGGGCTTCAACGACTCGGCCCTGCACTGGGACCTCGTCAACACCGAGCCCAAAAAAGTGACCGCCTTCCTGCGCGACGGCACGAAGACGGTCATTTACGAAGACGGCATGTTCGCCATGCCGCAGGCAGGCTAGGAACCGCCGCAGAACTCGCGCATGGCCTCCAGGGTCTGGCCGCAGACGCGGTCCAGATCCCGGCGGAGCCGGTCCACGTCATCCCAGGACCCGGCCTTGGCGGCCCGCTCGGTCTCGGCCGCGATCTCGCATAGCTGGGACGCGCCCACCGTGGCCGAAGCGCCCTTGAGGGAGTGGGCCGTGCGCTCCACGCCGAAGAGATCCCGCTCCGCGGAGCAAGCGTCCATCTTTTCGAGCTTCTTGGGAGCGTCGCTGACGAAAAGCTGGAACAGGCTGACCAGCAGTTCCCGGTCCCCGGACATGCGTTCCAGGGTCTCCTCCATGGACAGAAGCGGTGCATTCGTCACGTCTGCTCTCCTCATATGCGGCTGAATGAATTCGACATCACTCACGTACTTTTTTTTCACGTTGCTGAAAAGCGCTTTTCCTCCCCGAACCGGCATGCCCGGCTTTTCGCCATCCCGCACGCCCCTTGCCACTTCACAATCTTGCCTATAGTCTTATCTAACTTTTTCCCGAGCACAACGCCAACAGGACGACACTGCCATGGACCACATGTCCTCCAATCTGGAAGACTATCTCGAAGTCATCTTTTCCCTGGAATCCGCGCATTCCGAGGCACGCGCCAAGGATATCGCCGACGCCATGGGCGTGCAGCGCGCCTCCGTGACCAACGCCCTGCAGAAACTCTCCCAGCGCGGCCTCATCAACTACCAGCCCTACAGTTCGGTGACGCTCACTCCCGAGGGCTTCCGCACGGCCACGCGCATCGTGCACCGCCACAAGGTGCTTTTCGACTTCCTGCACACGTTCCTGCAGATCCGCCCCGAAGTGGCCGAGGACACGGCCTGCAAGCTGGAGCACCACATCGACGACGAGAGCCTGGAGACCCTGACCAGGTTCGCCCGCTTCATCATGACCTGCCCGCGCACGGGCAAGGACTGGCTCGATAACTTCACCAGGACCTGCAACGAACGGGGCACCTGCACCAACTGCGCGGAATGCATCCGCTCCTGCCTGGAACGTCAGGACGACAAATGCTCCAAGTCGTCCTGACGAACGGCTTGCGCGACGGGCCCCGAATGATCGGGAAAAAACTGCGGAATCCGGCCGCTCTGCGGCGGCCTCTTGGCTTGACAAATTAGACGTCCTAAATATTCTTCCCCCCGGCGTGAATCCGGCCGACCATGCAGCTTCAAGGAGAACTCGTGTCAACCATCGTCAACTTGCGACAAATGCACGTGGACCAGCGCGGCATCATCAAGACCGTCGCCGCCCAGGGCGAACTCGGCCGCCGCATCCGGGACATGGGGCTTGTCCCCGGGACCGAAGTCACCGTCATCGGTCGAGCTCCCCTGAAGGACCCCGTCGCCCTGCGCCTCAAGGGTTTCACGCTGACCCTGCGCAACAGCGAGGCGGACTTCATCACCGTCGAACTCCCGGAAAAAGCCCTTGACTGAAGCCATCGCCACCATAGCCCTGGCCGGCAACCCCAACGCCGGCAAGACCACGCTCTTCAACGCCCTGACGGGGTCGAGGCAGCACGTCGGCAACTATCCCGGCATCACCGTCGAGAAGAAGGAAGGTTTCGTGGAGATGCCCTCGGGCGCGGTCCGCGTCATCGACCTGCCCGGCACCTACTCCATGACGGCCTATTCCCAGGAAGAGCTCGTGGCCCGGGACTTTCTCGTCAAGGAGCGCCCCCAGGGCATCATCAACGTCATCGACGCCACCAGCCTGGAGCGCAACCTGTACCTGACCGTGCAGTTTCTGGAACTGGGCATCCCGGTGACCCTGGCCCTGAACATGGTCGACGCCCTGGAGTCCAAGGGCATCCGCATCGACTCGGACCGCCTGGCCGACCTCATGCGCCTGCCCGTGGTCCGCACCGTGGCCCGCAGCGGCCTGGGCGTGCGCGAGGCTCTGCAGGCCGCCCTGTCGCATCCCCGACAATCATGGGAACCCCTGTTCATTTCCTACGGCCCCGACCTGGACCCCGTCCTCGCGGAGATGACCGCGCTGATCGCGGCGGCGGGATTCATGGCCGACACGTACCCCCCGCGCTGGCTGGCCCTCAAGTTCCTGGAAAACGACCTGGTCGTTCGCCAGCTCTTCGAGGCCGACTACGAGTTGCACCGGCGCCTGCGCGACATGGCCGCAGAGGTGTCCCGCCACTGCGAGAAAACCCTCAAGACCCAGCCCGAATTTCTCATCGCCGACTACCGCTACGGCTACATATCCTCCATCCTGCGTCAGGGCGTGCTGACCGTCATGCCCGACCTGCAGGGCCGGGCCGACCTGTCGGACAAGATCGACGCCGTGCTGACCCATCAGGTGGCCGGCCCGGCCATCATGTTCGCCATCCTCTACGGCCTGTTCAGCCTGACCTTCACCCTCGGAGAGGCGCCCATGGGCTGGGTCGAGGCCGTCTTCACCCGGCTGGCCGAACTGGCCGGCAAGATGCCGCCCGGCCTGACGCGCTCCCTGATCATCGACGGCGTCATCGCCGGCGTGGGCGGGGTGCTGGGCTTCGTGCCCCTGATCCTGATCATGTTCCTGGGCATCACCTTCCTGGAGGATTCGGGGTACATGGCGCGCATGGCCTACATGCTCGACCGCGTCTTCCGCATCTTCGGGCTGCACGGCAGCTCCGTGGTCCCGTTCATCATCTCCGGCGGCATCCCCGGCGGCTGCGCCGTGCCGGGCGTCATGGCGGCGCGCACGCTCAGAAGCCCCAAGGAGAAGCTGGCCACGCTCCTGACGGCGCCCTTCATGGCCTGCGGGGCCAAGGTCCCGGTCTTCATCCTGCTGGCGGCCGCGTTTTTCCCCGAGCACGGGGCGCAGGTCATGTTCCTCATCACCCTGGCCGGCTGGGCAGCGGCCCTGGTGGCGGCCAAATTGATGCGCTCCACCATCATCCGCGGCCCGTCGACCCCCTTCGTCATGGAACTTCCACCCTACCGCATGCCCACGCTCATGGGCCTCGTGCTGCACACCTGGGAGCGCGGCTGGCAGTACATCAGGAAGGCCGGCACCATCATCCTGGCCATCGCCGTGCTGATCTGGGCCATGATGACCTTCCCCGGACTGCCCCAGGAAAAGGCCGCGCCCTACGAGGCCGAAATGTCCGGCATCCGGGAGCAGTTGCAGACTGCACCCGACGAGGTTGCCCGCGGCAACCTCGAGGCCTCCCTCGCGGCCCTGGAGCTGCACCTCAAGGAGGAGGCCCTGACCTATTCCCTGGCCGGCCGCCTGGGCCAGGCCATCGAGCCCGTCACGTCCTGGGCCGGCTTCGACTGGCGCACCAACATCGCCCTGCTGGGCGGCATCGCGGCCAAGGAGGTCATCGTCTCCACCCTGGCCACGGCCCACGCCCTGAGCGACGCGGAGGACCAGAACTTCGCCGCCCGCATTGCCTCCGCGCCGGGCTGGAACACCAGCGTGGCCGTGAGCCTCATGATCTTCGTGCTCCTCTACTCGCCGTGCTTCGTCACCGTGGTGGCCATCGCCCGCGAGGCGTCCTGGGGCTGGGCGGCCTTCAGCGTCGTCTTCAACACGACATTCGCCTTTGCCCTGGCCACGGCAACCTATCAACTCGGCATGCGCATGGGGTGGTGATGTTCTTCTGCAAAACCAAGGACACGGCCGGTGGGGTACGGACCCTGAACGACCTCAAGGACGGCGAGAAGGCCGTGGTGCGCTGCCTTTCCCGTTCCCAGGGCTGCCATCTGAGCAAACTCACGGCCATGGGCATCACCCCGGGCACCGAGATCGAGATGCTCTCCAACTCCGGCGGGCCGCTTCTCGTCCTGGTCCGATCCAGCCGGCTCTGCCTCTGCCGCAGCCTGGGGCAGGCCGTCGTCGTGGAATGAAGGTCTCCGTCGTCATCCCGGTCTTCAGGGAAGGGGAAATCGCCACGCTGCTGGCCGACCTCCTGGCCAGACCGGACGCCGGCGCCCTCGAAATCGTCGTGGTCGACGGCGCTCCCGGACAGGACACCCTGAGCCGCATCCCGGCCCATCTGGCCCAAAACCCTCGCCTGTCCCTCCTGGCCTCCCCTCCCGGTCGGGCCGTCCAGCAGAACGCCGGGGCCGGGGCCGCACGGGGCGACATCCTCCTTTTCCTCCACGCCGACACACGCCTCCCGGACAACGCCTTCTCCCTCGTCCGCCAGTGCCTGGCCGACCCGGCGCTGTCCGGCGGCGCCTTCAGCCTGGGCTACGCTGAAGCCTCCGCGGGACTTGCGTTCATCGCTGCCGCGGCCAACGCGCGGTCGAACTTCACGCGCGTGCCCTACGGCGACCAGGCCATCTTCCTGCGCCGGTCGGTTTTTCGGCAGCTCGGCGGTTTCCCGGCCCTGCCAGTCATGGAGGATCTGGAACTCATGACCAGACTGCGCCGACAGGGGCACGCCATCCGCATCCTGGCCTTCCCCGTGCGCACCTCGGGCCGCAGGCAACTGCGCGAAGGCCTCGTGCGCTGCACCCTGCGCAACCTTTTCCTGCGCCTGCTGTACCATCTCGGCGTTCCGGCCGAACTCCTGGCCGGCCTGTACCTCAGGCACGGAGGCTAGGGTGCGCGTGCTGCTCTTCACCAGATACCCCCGCCCCGGGGCGGTCAAGACGCGGCTGGGCGCGGTCGTCGGCATGGACCGGGCCGCGGCCCTGCAGACCGCCTTCATCCGCGACGAACTGCGCATGCTCCAAAGCCTGGGGGTGCGCGTGACCGTCTGCTGCGAACCGTCGACGCCGACAGATGCATACCGGGCCCTTTTCGGGCCGCACCACGACTACGCCGCCCAGCGCGGGGCGGACCTGGGCGAACGGATGCTTGGCGCCCTGCACGACGCCCTGGACACGGGCGAACCTGGCGCCGTGCTCATCGGCAGCGATCTGCCGGACCTCCCGGCGGGCAGCATCGATAAGGCTTTCGACGCACTGACGCAGTCCGCCCTCTGCCTGGGCCCGACGCCCGACGGCGGCTTCCACCTCCTGGGGCTGGCCGCCCCGCTGCCGGCCGACGTTTTTGCCGGCGTTTCGTGGGGAGGCCCGCATGTCCTGGCCCGCACCCTGGACAACTGCCGCCGCCATGGGCTCCCACCAATCCTCCTCGACCCCTGGCCCGACGTGGACACGGTCGAGGATCTGGCCGACTATGCCCGGCGCAACCGCGACGCCGATTCGCAGACCATGGCCTGCATCCGCCGCTTCAACCTGGTGCCCGACGCATGGAAAAGCTGATCTCCGAGTTTCTGCTGGAACAGGGCTGGGTGAACGACGTTCCCGCAATCTCCTTCCTGGCCGCTGGCGAATACAACCAGAACTTCCGCGTGCGCTGCGGCGGCCGGGACATGGTCTTCCGCATCAACCGCGGCAGCCAGCTGGGCCTGGACGACCAGATCGGCTACGAGTTCCGAGTCCTTAAGTGCGTGGCCCACTCGGGCGTGACGCCGCGTCCCCTGCGCGTCCACACGGACCACGCGCCCTTCGGCGGCGGGGTCATGCTCATGGAGTTCCTGCCCGGCTCGGCGCTCGATTACGGCCGCGACCTGCACAAGGCTGCCCGGATCTTCGCCCGCATCCACGCCCTGCCGCCCTGCCCCGGCCTGCTCGCCCAGGAGGACCCCGTGGCGGCCATCGCGGCCGAAAGCCTCGGGCTCATCAACCGCTACCCGGACCACGCGCTGACCGGCGAGCGCGCGCGCCTGCTTGATTACCACGCACGCATCGTCCGCCTGGGCGAAGACAGCCGCCCGCTCTTCGCCGGGGACCGCCCGTGCGTGGTCAACACCGAGGTCAACTCCGGCAATTTCCTCATCGGGCCGGACGGCGCCTTTCTCGTGGACTGGGAAAAGGCCGTCGTCTCCAGCCGCCACCAGGACCTCGGCCACTTCCTGGCCCCGACGACCACGCTGTGGCGAACGGAAACCGTCATCGCCCCCGACCGGCGCCGGGCATTCCTGGCCGCCTACCACGCCGACCTGGACGACGCGCCGCCCCTGGAGGCCCTGGACCGCCTCTGCGCCGTCATGGAGCGGGTCATCGTCCTGCGCGGCCTGTCCTGGTGCTTCATGGCCCACCACGAGTACGCGCACGGCATGAAGCCCCTGACCGACCCGCTGACCAGGGAGAAGATCGGCCGCTACATGCGCGAACTGGATTTCTTCATCGCCTCCCGCGCCTGAGCCCCGCCGGGCGGCGTATGACAGAGACACTTGCCAGCGGCCCGGCTTTGCCGCAATGTCTGACGCGCCACTGCCGCCGTGAGGGTGAAATTCCATGTCCAAAGACGCCTACAAGACTGTCTATTCCACCGAAAATACCGTGTGCCGCAAATGCGGCCGACCGACCTGCGTCTGCGCCGCCAAGTCGGCCAAACCCGCCGCGGCCGCGGGGCCCGTGCGCGTCGGACGGGAGACGAAGGGTCGCAAGGGCGCCGGGGTCACCGTCGTGACCGGCCTGTCCATGAGTGAAACCCAACTTCGGGACCTGCTCTCGGCCTGCAAGAAGCGCCTGGGTTGCGGCGGCACCCTGCGCGACGGGGTGCTCGAGTTCCAGGGCGAGCACCGCGACGCCCTGCTGGCCCATCTCGCCGGTCTGGGCATCGCCGCCAAGAAATCGGGGAACTGATGCAGGGCGACAGCGAACTCTCTCTCAAACGCCGTCTCGCCCACTTCGAACGCGCCCAGCGCCATGCGCGCATCGGGTCCTTCGAGCACGACATGCGTACGGGGCAGACCTTCTGGTCCGACGAGATGTATCACCTGCTTGGCTTCGAACCCGGCGAGGTCTCCCCGTCCCTGGACCATTTCCTGAAGCTCCTGGTCAAGGAGAGCCGGGCGCGCTTCCTGCGCAAGATGCGCATCAGCGCCGTCACCGGGCGCCCCTTCCGCATCGAGATCCGCTACGTCCTGAAGACCGATTCCCCGCGCGTGGCCCATATCAGGGCCGAATTCGAGGCGGATGAAACCGGGGCGATGAGCATCGTCTCCGGCACCTTCCAGGACGTGACCCGCCGGCGCAACACGGAAAACGCCCTACGCCGCAGCGAAGCCCGCTACCGCTCCATCTTCGACCACGCCCTGGAGGGCATTTCCCAGACCACTCCAAGCGGCGCCTTCCTGAGCGCCAACTCCGCCATGGCCTCGATCCTGGGCTTCAATAGCCCCGAGGAACTCATGGCCTCCATCGGCAACATCGACCGCGATCTCTACGTCGACCCCGAAGACCGCGAACGCTACCTCGACCTGCTGCACGAGCACGGGAGCATCCGCGGCTTCCAGACACGCATGAAGCGCAAGGACGGAGCGGTCATCTGGGTCTCCCTCAACGCGAGCCTCATCCGGGACGCGGCCACGGGCGAACCCTGCCTGCTCGGGACCATGGAGGACATCAGCCGGCGCAAGCGCTTCGAACTGGCCCTCATGGAGTCGCAAAAGCGCTTCCAGAACCTTCTGCAGCGGATCAACTTCATCGCCGTCACCCTGGACCTGGGTGACCGCATCGTCTTCGCCAACCCCTACCTGCAGCGCCTGACGGGCTGGCACGACGCGGAACTGCTCGGCCGCAACTGGTTCGAAAAGCTGGTGCCAACGGATCAGGGCGAAGCCATGCGCTCGGTCCTCGAAGCAGCCTCCGACACGGCGCCCGCCGATCCCCGCGAGTCCGACGCCGAGATCCTGACCCGCGATGGCAGGCGCCTGCTCATCCGCTGGAATACCGTGACCGAAACGGACATCCAGGGCGCGGTCACGGGCGTGACCTGCATGGGCGTGGACATCACGGCCATCCGCAAGGCCGGCGACACCCTGGCCCGCAGCGCCCTCCTGCACTCCATGCGCCTGCGCATCCACGAAGCGGCCCACGCCACGAAGGACTTCTCGGCCCTCATGCGCAGCGTGCACGCGATCCTGTGCGAGGCCATCGACGCCAAGAACCTCATCACGGCGATCCTCAACACCGACAGGAACTCCCTGGAATTCCCCTACTGGGTCGATGAAACGACCGACATCGCGAGCGCCTCCCCGCGCATCGAGAACGTGGACGACCCCGAAAACCGGCGCCTGACCCTCGAACTCATGCGCGGCAACATCCCCAACATCCTGAGCGGCGAGGACATGCGCGCCCTGTCCGACGCCGGAAAACTCACGGTCGTGGGCGGCGTCCCGCGAAGCTGGATGGGCGTCCCCCTTACGGTGCGCGGAGCGGGCATCGGCGCGCTCATCGTGCAGAACTACGCCACCGCGAAGCAGTACACCCGTCATGACCTGGACATCCTGCTCGAGGTTTCGGAGCAGATCGCCCTGGCCATTGAACGCCAGCGGCACGACGAGTTCTCCCAGACGGCCGAGGAGATCATCCGGGACATCCCCGCGGGCCTCTTCATCTACAAGTACCAGGATCCCGACAACCTCGTCCTGGAGAACGCCAACCCCGTGGCCCTGCGCCTCATCGGCCGGCGCCTGGAGGAGGCCCGGGGCATGCTCTTCACGGACATCTGGCCGCGCGGGACCATGCTCGAAACTTATCTGAACTGCCTGCGCACCAAGGTCCGTTTCAACTGCGACGCCCACCGCTACGAGGACGAGCGCATCAAGGGCTACTTCCGCCTCCACGCCTTCGCCCTGCCCGGCGAGAAGCTGGCCGTGGCCTTCGATGACGTGACGGAACGCCAGCGCACCCAGCAGGCCCTCATCCGGGCCAAGGAGGCGGCGGAATCGGCCAACCGGGCCAAGAGCGAATTTCTGGCCAACATCAGCCACGAGGTGCGCACGCCGCTGAACGGCATCATGGGCATGCTGCAGCTCTGCCTGCAGTCCGAAGCGCCCCCGGAGCTGGCGGAATACCTACGCACTGCCCTGGAGTCCTCGCGCAACCTGCTACGGGTGCTGAACGACGTCCTCGATTTCACCAAGGTCGACGCGGGCAAGATGGAGCTGCTGGAATGGGTGTTCGATCTGGACGATCTGCTGGGGCAGGCCGTGAATTTCTTCAAGGCCCTGGCCATGGACAAGAGGATACGCCTGCACCTGGAAAAGCCGCCGGTCCTCGGCCGTTTCGTCGGGGATGAGGGACGCCTGCGGCAGATTCTCTTCAACCTGATGGGCAACGCACTCAAGTTCACGGACTCAGGCCAAGTCACCCTCGAAGCCTGGCCCGTAGGCCGGACCAACGGTCACGAACGCCTGCTCTTCGCGGTCCGGGACCAGGGCATCGGCATTCCGCCGGAAAAGCTGGACTACATCTTCGAGTCCTTCACCCAGGTCGATGGCAGCTACTCGCGGCGCTACCAGGGCACCGGGCTGGGGCTGCCCATCGTGCGCAGGCTCGTGCACCTCATGGGCGGCAACATCTCCGTGGAGAGCGTCGAGAACGAAGGCACGACCATCTTCTTCGTCCTGCCCCTGCTGCGGTCCGAAGCCATGCCTGCCAGTAAGGCCGAAACCGCCGCCCCGGCCGGCGAGGTCCGCCCCCTGCACGTGCTGCTGGTGGAGGACGACGTGGTCAACATGACCATGGCCAGGCGCATGCTCGAAAAGATGGGCCACAGCGTCGCCTGCGCCCGCACGGGCCTGGAGGCCCTCGACTGCCTGCAGGTCCCCGGCATCGACATCGTGCTCATGGACATCCAGATGCCGGACATGGACGGCATGGAGGCCACGGGCATCGTCCGCACCGACGCCCGCTTCGCGCCCTACGCCCGGGTCCCGATCATCGCCCTGACGGCCCACGCCATGGCCGGTGACGAAGAGCGATTCCTGTCGTCCGGCATGGACGCCTACCTCTCCAAACCCTTCGACCACACCCGCCTGCAGGCGCTACTGCACCGCTTCTTCTGATTCCCGACGGGCCGCGACGCCCCGCTTGGCGTACGGCATGACTCGGCACGACGAAAGACATGGATTCCCGCCTTCGCGGGAATGACATGTGGCCTGGCCGCGGGATGCGTTCTTCCGCCGGCTTGGACGAAGCGCGTTCTGACGGGCCGCCTCACCGTCATTCCCGCGAAGGCGGGAATCCACTCTTTCCCCCAAAACGGGCGCAAAAAAACCTCCGCAGGTCGCCCCGCGGAGGTCGTGTCTCACGCCTTGTTGCGCAGTCCGTCTACTTGAGCCCGGCCGTTCCCTGGAAGGTCACGGAGACGACCTCGTAGTCCACGCGGCCTTTGGGGACCTGCACGGAAATCTCGTCGCCCTCCCGCTTGCCGAGCAGGGCGCGGCCCACGGGGGATTCGATGGAGATGGTGCCCTTGGTGTGGTCGGCCTCGTCGGGGCCGAGCAGGGTGTAGGTCTTCTGGTCGCCCGTCTCCATGTCCTCGAGGGTCACGGTGGCGCCGAACACGGCCCGGTCGCTCTGCAGTGTGTCGATGTCGATGACGTCGAAGCGGATCATGCGCGACTCGATGTGGCTGATCCGGGCCTCAAGCAGGCCCTGGCGCTCGCGGGCCGCATCGTACCCCGCGTTCTCGCGCAGGTCGCCCTCCTCGCGGGCTTCCTTGATTGCCTGAATGACGGCGGGCCGTTCCTTCTTCAGTTCGTCCAGTTCCTTTTCCAAGCGCTTGTAGCCTTCGACTGAAATGGGAATCCTGTTCATCGTCGTCCTTACTGTGCAGAGATTGTCGTATGGCAATAAAAAAAGATGCTTTGCCCGCCAATGGACTGACGGGCAAAGCGGGATCGTCTTTTCAAAAGCAAAACTGCTCCCTACGTAGTGCATCGGGCACTGCGGGTCAAGGGGCGCAACGGTTCAATCGGCCATGACCTCTCCCAGGCGGGCGAAGGTTTCCGTCGCGGCGGGCCGCAGGCGCACGTCGTGCACGTCCTGCAGCTTGCGCATCTGGCGGATCATCTGCTCCAACCGGTCGTCCTCGTTGACCAGGAGCCAGATGCGGCTCTCGCCGCCGCCGTTCAAGGGCAGGCAGAGAATGGCTTCGACGTTGAAGGCGCGCCGGGAGAAGAGCCCGCAGACGTGGGACATGACGCCGGGGTGGTTGCTGACAAGGACATCGAGGACGGTGCGCGGGCTACTCATGGTTCTCACCTCCGAGCATGGTTCTGTTGGCGGCCCCGGGAGGGACCATGGGCCAGACTTTCTCGTCGCGGTCCACGGGCACGTGGATGAGGGCCGGCCCCTTGTGGGACAGAGCCTCGCGCAGCACGGCGTCGGGGTCCGCCGCTCCGGCCAGGTCCCAGGTCTTCCAGCCGAAGCCCTGGGCGATGCGCGGGAAATCGACGTTCACCTCGTAGAGGGACGAGAAGTAGTTGGCCTTGAAGAAGAGTTCCTGCTGCTGGTGCACGAGGCCCAGGCAAACGTTGTTCAGCAGGACGACGGTCACGTCCGCGCCCTGCTCGGCGGCCGTGGCCATCTCCTGGATGTTCATGAGCAGGCTCCCGTCGCCGCTCACGCAGACGACCTTGCGCTCCGGGGCGGCCAGAGCCGCGCCGATGGCCGTGGGCAAGCCGAAGCCCATGGTCCCCAGGCCACCCGAGGTCAGCCAGGACATGCCGGGCTGAAAGGGGTAGCTCTGGGCCGCCCACATCTGGTGCTTGCCCACGTCGGTCACGACCACGGCCGTGTCGCCGCACAGCTCACCCACGCGGCGGATGAGTTCCTGAGGCGTGGCGTGCCCGCCCTTGTCCGGGATGCACGACGGGAAGGCGCGCTTGAGAGCCGCGATGTAGTCGAGCCACTCCTGACGAGGCGCTTGCGAGACCTTGGGCAGGATGGCCCGCACCACGTCGCCCACGTCGCCGAGGATGGCCACCGAGGCGGGCCGAAGCTTTTCCAGTTCGCTGTGGTCGATGTCGATGTGGATGACCCGGGCCTGGGGGCAGAACTCCGCCACCTTGCCCGTGGCCCTGTCGTCGAAGCGCACGCCCGCGGCCACGATGAGGTCGCAGGCCTCCATGGCCATGTTGGTGTGGCGCTGGGCGTGCATGCCGAGCATCCCCATGCTCAGGGGGTGGTCGTGGGGCACGGCCGTGAGGCCCATGAGGGTCGAGGTCACGGGCATGGACGCGCGCTCGGCCAGTTCGAGGATCTCCCGGCCCGCGCCCGAGGCCACCACCCCGCCGCCGACCCACAGGACGGGCCGCCGGGCGGCGTCGATCATGCTCACGGCCGACTCCAGGTCGGCGTCGAAGAAGGCCGGAGCCGGGTCCTTTTCGCCGGGCTCGGGCCAGCTCTCGAACGTCACGGTTTCCAGCTGCACGTCGCGGGGGATGTCGACGAGCACCGGGCCGGGGCGGCCCGAGGCCGCGATGGCGAAGGCCTCGGGGATGACGCGCAGGAGGTCGGCGGCCTCGCGCACCAGGAAGTTGTGCTTGGTGATGGGGATGCTCATGCCGTAGGTGTCCACCTCCTGGAAGGCGTCGGTGCCGATCATGGCCCGGGGCACCTGGCCGGTGATGCAGACCACGGGCACGGAGTCGAGCTTGGCGTCGGCGATGGCCGTCAGGATGTTGGTCGCGCCGGGGCCGGAGGTGGCAAAGCACACGGCCGGGCGGCCCGTGACCCGGGCCATGCCCTGGGCCGCGAAGCCGGCGCCCTGTTCGTGGCGGGCCAGGACGTGGCGGATGCGCGCGCTGCGCGAGAGGGCGTCGTAGAGGGGGAGGTTTGCGCCGCCGGGAATCCCCGCGATGGTGCGGATGCCCTGGCGTTCGAGAAGGCTGATGGTCAGTTGCGCGCCGGTCATGGAAAACATCGTGCACTCCTTGTTCGGCTCGTCCGTTGACCGGCGAGGGGGTGAGCCGAAAAAGGAAAACCCCCGCCGGCGCCTGCGCTGGCGGGGGTGAAGCGTCGTCCAAATCCCGTTACAGCGTCAGGGCGTCCCTAACTACGCATACTACGACGACTACGACTAGGCTGACGAAGGCGTTGCAGATGCGGTTCATGGGATGTTCCTCGGGATTTCGGGTAATCGAGTATCGAATGATTCGTGCCTATGACTTTCGAAATTCCATGTCAAGGGACTCTTGACCGCGAAGGGACGGCAGGTCAAAAAACACCTTCATACGGTCGCGCCCGGTCAGTGCGGCGAATTCGCGCCGGGCCTTGATTCAGACCCGCGATGCGGGCATAGTGAGCCCGCGGCCAATCTTCGTGTTCACCTTCAACCACACAGAGGAGGGCTCATGCCCACATCGGAATACACGCTTTTCAGCGGCGGCGCACCGGGAGCGGAAGCGGAATTCGGCCGGATGGCCGAAAAATTCGGCGTGCAGGAAGTGACCTTCACCTTCGAAGGCCACAAGATCGAACGTTCCAGAGGCCTGAGAGTCCTGACCCCCGAAGAACTCATGCGCAAGGACGTGAGCCTGAGCTACGTCTCGAAGCTGCTGAACCGCACCTTCACCAACGCGCCCACGATGCGCAGCATCCTGCAGACCATCATGTACCAGATCGACTCGGGCCACGAGGTCTTCGTCGTCGGCACCATCATGGAGGACGGCACGGTCAAGGGCGGCACGGGCTGGGGCACCGAGTTCGCCAAGATCTGCAACAAGCCCCTCTACGCCTTCGGCCAGGTCCGCAACGCCTGGCACAAGTGGACCGGCGAGATCTGGGAGCGCTGCGAGACCCCGACCATCACCAACCACCACTTCTGCGGCACCGGCACCCGCTTCCTGGAAGACAACGGCCGCCAGGCCATCGCCGACCTGTTCGCCAAGTCCTTCGGCAAATAGAGCCTTCCCGCCTTTCCATAGGTCCTATGGGTCCCATCCGACCCATAGGACCTATTTTTTCATCTCCCGCAGCACCGCCTGCGCCACCGCCACCCCGTCCATGGCCGCCGAGACGATGCCCCCCGCATAACCCGCCCCTTCCCCGCAGGGAAAAAGCCCGGACACCTCCGGGTGCATGAGCGTCTCGCGGTCGCGCGGGATGCGCACCGGCGAACTCGTGCGCGACTCCGCGGCCAAAAGCGTGGCCTCGGCGCTGTCGAAGCCCTTGTGCTTGGCGCCCAGGATGGACAGGCCCTCGCGCAGGGCCCGGGCCACGAAGCCGGGCAGCAGCTCGTGCAGCGGGGCCGCGTATACCCCGGGGATGTAGGAGGTCTTGCCCAGGACCCCGGACAGCCGCCCGGCTAGGAAATCCGGCACGCGCTGGGCCGGGGCGCGCTGCGTCGTCCCGTCGCCGGCCCGGAACATGTCCTGCTCCACCGAAGCCTGGAACCGCAGCAAGGCCAGGGGATCGCGTTCCGCTACGTCGTCGGGCCGGACCTCGGCCACCAGTCCGGCGTTGGCGAAGGGCGCGCTGCGGCTGGCCAGGCTCATGCCGTTCAGGACCAGTTCGCCCGGCGCCGTGGAGGCCGGAACCACGAACCCACCCGGACACATGCAGAAAGAGAAGACGCCCCGCTCGGCCGTCTGGCAGGCCAGCCGGTAGCTGGCCGCGGGCAGGGCCGGATGGCGCGGCGACTGGTGGTAGAACATGCGGTCCACCAGCGCCTGCGGGTGTTCGATGCGCACGCCCAGGGCAAAGGGCTTGGCCTCGATGCGCACACCCTGCCGCTGCAGGAGATGGTAGACGTCGCGGGCCGAATGCCCTGTGGCCAGGATCACGGCGTCGCCCTCGACGCTCTCCCCGCCCGCCAGGCGCACGCCCCGCACCCTACCCCCGTCGAGGAGGAGGTCGGACACGTGGGCCCCAAAATGAATCTCACCGCCGGCGGCCACAATGGCCTCGCGCATGCCCCGCACGAGCCGCGGCAGGACGTTGGAGCCCAGATGCGGGTGGGCATCCACGCGGATGTCTTCCGATGCCCCGAAGGACACGAAGAGGTCCAGGATGCGGTCCACGTCGCCGCGCTTGGTGGCGCGGGTGTAGAGCTTGCCGTCGGAATAGGTGCCGGCCCCGCCCTCGCCGAAGCAGTAGTTGGAATGCGGGTCGATGAGCCCTTCGGAATAGATCCTCTTCACGTCCTTGAGGCGCGAGCGCACGTCCCGGCCGCGCTCCAGAAGCACGGGCCTGATGCCCGCCTCCAGAAGCGTCAGGGCGGCGAAGTACCCGCCGGGCCCGGCCCCGACCACCACCGCCCGTTTCCCGCCAAGCGGAGCCGGCCGGAAGATCGAGGCGCCCCGTTCCTCCCCGCCCACGGCCACGCGCAACTGAAAGCGCGGCATGCGGGCGCGGGCGTCGATGGAGCGGCGCACCACGCGCACGGGCGCGGGGTCGCTGTCCGGGCGCCCGGCCTTGGCCAGGGCGTGAGCGCGGATGTGCGCGGCGTCGCCGATCCGGTCGGGTTCGACCAGGATCTCGACATGAACCGTGTCGGTCGTCGATGTCCGTTGATTCGTCAAAACCATTCCTCCCGCATGAGCAGCGCCCGGGACAGGGACGGGTACATGGCCGCGGCCCCCCCGCGCACGTCGTCCTCGGGCACGGCCAGATCCGGGACCATGATGGCCCGGGCGCCGGACGCGATGGCCGCCCGCATGCCGGGGTTCGAGTCCTCGAACACGACGCAGTCCGCCGCGCGCACCCCGAGGCAGGCGCTGGCCCGGTGGTAGATGTCCGGGTCCGGCTTGGGGCGCTCGACCTGCTCGACGGTCATCGTGGCCGCAAAGCGGAAGAGCTCGGGCCAGGCCTCGCGGTTGCGCTCCACGGCCTCGCGCGACGAGGACGTGGCCAGGGCCATGGGCACGCCCTGCCCTTCGAGCCACAGCACCATCTCCAGGGCGCCCTCCTTGGGCGGGATGGCCGCCGTCCTGCGCTCTGCCTCGCGCGCCGCCTTCCAGTTGCGCCGGAACTCGTCGAGGGGAAAATCCTTAAACCACTGAGTGAGCTTTTGCTCGCACAGCACATTGGGCACGCCCACGAGATGGGCGTAGTGCGCGTCGTCGAGATCGAAACCCAGCAGGGCGGCCTCGCGTTGCCAGATCCGCTTGAGGGTGACCTCGGTGTCGAGAAGCAGGCCGTCCATGTCGAAGAGGACGGCCGCGGGGCGTTTGGTGTTCATGGGGTAAGGAGCTAAGGCCGAACGGGGCAGGAAGCAAGAGTCAAATCGACCGGTAGGACAGCGTCGACTGCGGCGCCCCGAGTCAGCGCCCTGCGGCGGAAGGAACGGAAACGAAGCACTGGCGCACGACCCGCCCCCAATAGGGGTCGTCGAACTCGTCCTGGGAGTACTCGCACCCCGTGAATTCGTCGATGACTCGGCACCAGAAGCAGGTGGCGTACCCCGCATCCCGAAGCTGCTTGACCTGCCAGGGGCCTGGGTGCGCCGCGAAAATGCGGCTCGCGAAATCCTTGCCCAGGCGGCGCCCCCGCATGGACGGCACGATGTAGAACTCGCAGACCTCGCAGCCCTCCCCTTCCGCGACCTTGATGGCGGCGAAGCCGACGGGGGAACCGTCGACGTGAAGCAGATAGCCCCTGACAGGCCCGCCCAGGGCCGTGTCGAGGTCGAACAGCCCATCCGGGCCGGGAAGCTTGCCGGTGATGGCCGAGAATTCGGCTTCGTAGGCCTGGCAGAGGTTCAAATAGACGTGGATGTTTGCGTCGTCGACGTCGCGTATTTCCATGAAAGGCCTCCCTGCAGCGTGAAGAAACCCGCTGATGTCCCGACGCGTCCACACTGTCAACCGCATGGGGCCGATGCGACGGCGGGAGCCTGAACGGGCGATGATGCCGCCGATCCGCCTTGATCCCCGCGGCCATCCTGGGCTAGGCTCACGTTTCAACGCCAACACCGAAGGACACACATGAAATTCCTGGTCTCGCAGATGACGGCTTTGGTCAACCGCGCCAAGCAGCGAAGCAACACGCGCCTCATGAACAGATTCCTGCTCATCCTGCTCGGCTTCTTCCTCTTCTACACCGTCATCTTCCACTTCGTCATGGCCTACGAAGGGCAGAAGCACTCCTGGCTCACGGGCCTGTACTGGACCCTGACGGTCATGAGCACCCTGGGCTTCGGCGACATCACCTTCACCTCGGACCTGGGACGCCTCTTCTCCATCATCGTCATGCTGAGCGGCGTCGTCTTCCTGCTCATTGTCTTCCCCTTCACCTTCATCCAGTTCTTCTACGCGCCCTGGCTGGACGCCCAGAACAGGGCCAGGGCCCCGCGCTTCGTGCCCGAAGGTGTCCGCGGCCACGTCATCCTGACCCATTTCGACGCCGTCTCCCTCAACCTGGTCGACAAACTCGACCAGTACGGCATCCCCAACGTCATCCTCGTGGCCGATCTGCAGCAGGCCCTGAACCTGCACGACACGGGCCTCAACGTGGTCGTGGGGGAAGTCGACGACCCCGAGACCTACAACCGGCTGCGCGTCCACGACGCGGCCATGGTCGTGGTCATGAACGACGACGTGGCCAGCACGAACATCATCTTCACCATCCGCGAGGTCAACGACACCGTGCCGGTCATCGCCAACGCCGACATGGAGGACTCCGTCGACATCCTCGACCTGGCGGGCAGCACGCACACCTTCCAGTTCACCAAAAAACTGGGGGAAGTCCTGGCCGGACGGGTCCTGGGGCTGAACACGAAGGCCAACGTCATCGGCGCCTTCAACGAACTGCTCATCGCCGAGGCTCCGGTCTCGGACTCGCCGCTGCAGGGCAAGACCCTGGCCGAAAGCCACCTGCGCGAACTGACCGGGGTCAATGTCGTCGGCGTGTGGGAAAAGGGCCGGATCGGGCTTCCGGGTCCGCGGACCGTCATCGGGGCGTCGACGATCCTGGTCCTGGCCGGTTCGCGGGCGCAGCTGGACGGCTACGACAGGCTCGTCGGCGCGGGGGAACGCGATCCCGAAAACCGGGGGCCGGTTCTGATCCTCGGCGGCGGACGGGTCGGGATGTCCGTCGCCCAGACCCTGGCCGGGCGGGGCATCGATTACCGGATCGTGGAAAAAAAGGCACCGAAAACAGGGGGCGACGAGCGCCTCATCCTCGGCAGTGCGTCGGATCTGGACGTCCTCATCCAAGCGGGCATCCAGGACACGCCCTCCATCATCATCACCACCCACGACGACGACCTGAACATCTTCCTGACCATCTACTGCCGCCGCCTGCGACCCGACGCCCAGATCATCAGCAGGGCCAGCCTGGACCGCAACGTCAACACCATGCACCGCGCCGGGGCCAACCTCGTCATGTCCTACGCGTCGCTGTGCACCACAACCATCATCAACCTGCTCAAGCCCGAAAAGCTGCTCGTGATCTCCGAAGGACTGAACATCTTCCGCTCCCAGCCGGGCACGGCCATCATCGGCAAGGCCCTGCGGGATCAGGACATCCGCGAGGAAACAGGCTGCAGCGTCATCGCCATCAGGCGCGGCGAAAGCATGCTCATCAACCCCGACCCCGATACCGTCACGGAAGCGAAGGACGAACTCATCCTCATCGCCACGGCCGAAGCCGAGAAGAAATTCACGGAGCGGTATCAGGGGCCCGTCGGCATGCGAAAATAAAGCACTCGGCGGACGCAATGCCCGTCGCCGCCCAAACCGCCGTTCGAACTCCAGGCCTGCCTCACCCGCACGTCCCCGCCCGGGTCATGCGTCACGTCAATTCATGCCGCTTCTTACATATTTCTACGAAAAAACATTGATTCGCACTGAAGTTTCAGTGTATCGTCTTGTAAAATTCATTATTTTCTATTTACATTACTGAAATATTAACAATTTTAAATTCAAGCATCCGTTTTTCGCAATGACGAGACTTCTGAGATGCATGTCATTATTCTCGATGACAGAAGCGTCATATCCTTCATACATGCTCATTAATGATATTTTTTCGCAATAAAGACACCCTGATTTGCCGCCATGACATCACAGCCCGCAACAAACATCTCGCATTCCGCACAGGGCCGCGCACACGGCAATTCGGAGTCACGGCCCGGACGGCAGATTTCCGGCAGGCTCGCCGAATATTCCCGTACAACAGCCATCGAAACGGAAGGGGGAATTCGATGAAAAAATTCCTGAAACCGACCCTCTTGATCGTATTTGGGATTGTGATCGGTTTTCCAATCTTCAGCATGACATACTACACCATGGTGAGGACAAGCACTCCGCAATTCTGCGCATCGTGCCACGAAATCCAGTGGGCCTACGATACCTGGAAGACATCGACGCATGTGAACAACCTTCAAGGCTTTGTAGCGGACTGCATGGATTGTCACCTTCCTGCGCCGCATGACACGGTGAATTTCTTCTATATGAAGACTGTGCATGGAATCAAAGACGTCGTCGCGCATTTCATGATGGATTCTCCAGATGACTACGACCATGGGGAAAACCGCAGGAAAGCCTACGCGTCATTCAAAAATGACCAATGTCTCAAATGTCACCGCAACATCCAATACATCCCCAACAAGCGAGGAGCGATGCTCGCTCACAAGCAGGTTCTCTATCCAATGGCAGGCATGGAGAAACGCTGCGTGGAATGCCACTACGACCTCGTGCATAACAACAGAAAAATCTACGACTACCACAGACTCGACTTGATCGCCAAAAGGTGAATATTTTCGACACGACAATTCTCAAGGAGGGAAGGAATGAAACACGCTGTATTTTCGATCCTCATCACCCTTTTTCTGCTCTGCCTTGCGTCCGGCGTCGGAGCGGACATGAGCAAGGTCAAGGAGTTCCGCATCGAACGCGGCATGTCCGAACAGGCCAAAGCCTGCATCGAGTGCCACAAGACAGAGACTCCCGGCCTCTTCGCCGACTGGGCGGGCAGCCGCCACGCCAACGCCAACATCAGCTGCCTGGACTGCCATCAGGCCGAGGAACATGACGCCGACGTTTCCGACCCCCACTACAAGCAGTACCAGCGGGACGACAACAAGTGGGGCAAGCAGGAATACCGCGTTCCCGTCGCCGCGGCGGTCACGCCCAAAGACTGCTCACGCTGCCACCCCGACGAGGTCAAGCAGTACGGCCGGAGCAAGCACGCCAACACCATCGAGATCATGTGGAAAATCGACCCCTGGCTCAACAAGGGCATGAACAGCGACTGGGAGCGCACGGCAGGCTGCTACTACTGCCACGGGACCGTGCTGAAGAAGGACGCCAAGGGCAACCTCGACGCATCGACCTGGCCCAACGTGGGCGTGGGCCGCGTGAACATGGACGGTTCCCTGGGCAGCTGCACCTCCTGCCACACCAGGCACCGCTTCTCCGTGGCCGAGGCACGCAAGCCGGAGGCATGCGGTCAGTGCCACCTCGGCCCCGACCACCCGCAAATCGAAATCTACACCGAGTCCAAGCACGGCGCCATCACCGAGACCAACAAGCATGAATATCGCTGGGACGCCGCTCCGGGCACCTGGACGGCCGGCGTCGACTACCGTTCGCCAAGCTGCGCGGCCTGCCACATGTCCGGCTCGGGCGAAGTCATCGGCTCGCATGACGTCACCGAGCGCCTCGGCTGGGAGCTGCAGGCCCCGCTGACCGTCCGGCCCCAGGACTTCGCGGCCTTTCCGGCCAAGACCAACTGGCAGGACGAACAGGAAAAGATGAAGAAGGTCTGCGTGCAGTGTCACAGCAAGAGCTGGGTGGACGCGCACTACGTCAAGACCGACCAGTCCGTGACCGAGTACAACGAGGTCTACTACAAGCCCGCCAAAGCCATGCTCGACGACTTGTACGCCAAAGGCCTTCTCGACAGCGGAAAATTCTTCGACGAGAAGCTCGAGGTCGAGTTCTACGAGCTCTGGCATCACGAAGGCCGCCGGGCCCGCATGGGCACGGCCATGATGGCCCCGGATTACACGTGGTGGCATGGTTTCTACGAATGCAAGCACCGCTACAACAACTTCATGGCCGAGGCGCGCCACCTCATCGCCACAGGCACCAAGGCCGAGATCTTCAAGGATTTCCCCAACGCCAACGGCGACACCACCAAGCCGCAGGTCATCTTCGGATCCAAGCAGTAGCCATCTGCGCCACGAACGAAAGCGGGGATTCGGGCTTGATGCCCGCATCCCCGCTTCCCTATTTCCGGCGCCCCCCGCCGCAGCGTGGGCCGGTATCGGGCAGGCGGAACCGTCACCGGCCCATGGCCCGTCTCAGGATGGACGTCAGCCGGTCATGGTCCAGGGCCACCGGATTGCCTTTCATGCTCGACGCCGCGGCGGCCTTGCGCGCAGCCTCGTCCACACGCTCGTCGTCCAGCCCGAGCGCGCGCAGGTCCCTGATCCCGAGGTCGGCGCACAGCGAACGGACGAACCGGACCCCGGCCGAGGCGTCCCTCTGTCCCGTCAGCAACCGGCTCGCCTCGGCATAGCGGTCCAGGGCCGGATGGTCCGGATCGGCAGCGTACAGGGCCGCGATGTTGGCCTCCATGACGTGCGGGAGCAGCGCTGCGCAGATCTCGCCGTGGGCGGCGCCGAGCATGGCGCCCAGGGGCGCGGCGAACCCGTGCACGGCCCCGAGCTTGGCGTTGGCCAGGGCCATGCCCGAGAAGAGGCTGGCCAGAGCCATGTCCGAACGCGCCGCCAAGTCCGTCCCGTCGGCCACGGCCCGGCGCAGGGAGCGTGCGGCGCGGACCATGCCGTCCCGGCACAGGGGGTCGGTCAGGGGGTTGGCGGCGTGGGAGACGAAGGCCTCCATGAGCTGGGTCAGGGCGTCCATGCCCGTGGCCGCGGTCTGCCTGGGAGGCAGGGTCACGGCCAACTCCGGATCGACCACGGCCAGACGGGGGATCATCTCGGGAGAGCGCAGGCTGACCTTCACCCCGTGCGCCCCTGACAGCAGCACGGCGTTGGCCGTGACCTCGGAGCCCGTCCCGGCCGTGGTCGGCGCGGCGATCAGGGGCAGGGGCGGGTGTTCGAGGGGCATGCCCCGCCCCACCACTTCGAGATAGTCGAAGACGTCCCGCGTGTTGGGCACAAGGGCGGCCATGGCCTTGCCCGCGTCCAGGACGCTACCGCCGCCCACGGCCACGACCGCGTCGCAGCCCCTGGTTCTGGCCGACAGGGCGTGCGCGGCAACGAAAGCGGCTTCGGGCTCTCCCTTTACGGGGATGACGAACACGTCGTCCATGACAGCGGACAGCGCTTCGGCCAGCCAGGCGCAGCCTTCGGGCCGGCTTCCGGTCACCAGCAGGCAACGCCTGCCCAGGCGGGAGGCCTGCGCGGCTATTTCCAGACGCGAGCCGGGGCCGAAAAGAACGCGGGCCGTGGAGAACGTGAACGCCATGGAACCTCCCATCTGCTCAAGGACGCGGTACGGCGGGAATCAACCGTCCGGACGGGATGTATACCCGGCCCTGCGCATCGCCACAACCCGGACTTTCCAGCCGCACGCCACGAAAAAAGCCGCGTCCTTGCGGAGGCGGCTTCTTTCCCGGCGCAGCGGCAACGCCTAAAGGTTGCGGTACATCTTCGCCCCGGGGGGCACGTCGTCCACGACCCACATGTTGCCGCCGATGACCGCGCCCTCGCCAATGGTGATGCGGCCGAGGATGGTCGCCCCGGAGTAGACCGTCACGTTGTCCTCGACGATGGGGTGGCGGGCGATGCCCTTGACCAGGTGCCCGTTCTCGCCCTTGGGGAAGCTCTTGGCTCCCAGGGTCACGCCCTGGTAGAGGCGGACGTTCCGGCCGATGATGCACGTCTCGCCGATGACCGTGCCCGTGCCGTGGTCGATGAAGAAGGACTCGCCGATGGTCGCGCCGGGATGGATGTCGATGCCCGTGGCCGAGTGGGCCATCTCGCTGATGATGCGCGGGATGAGCGGTACGCCGAGCTTGTGCAGCTCGTGGGCGATGCGGTGGTTGGTCACGGCCCGGATGGACGGGTAGCAGAAGATGGTCTCGCCGGGGTTCTTGGCCGCCGGGTCGCCTGCGAAGGCGGCCTGCACGTCCGTGGCCAGCAGCCGGCGCACGTGCGGCAGCGTCTGCAGGAACTGGTTGCACATGCTTTCGGCGCGCACGGCGCAGTCGGCCGAGCAGGCGTGCTCGTCCTTGTCGCAGGCGAAGCAGAAGCCGCGCTCGACCTGCTTGGTCAGCTCGCGGCGGACCTTCTCCAACTTGGAACCGACGAAATAGGCCATGTTCTCGGGAGTGATGAAGGGCTCCTTGAAAAAGCCGGGGAACAGCACCGAGCGCAGGCGCTCGACGATGTCCGAGAGGAGCTCCACCGAGGGCATGGGCGAGCCGAAGGACGGCTGGTGGTAGACGCCCATGTAGGATTCCGGGGCGCAGAGGCTTTCCACCACACCCGAAAGGACACTGTCGATCTTCAAATATTTTGCCATGATCAGCTCTGAGAAGCGAAAAGTTCGGTGGAAAGGTAGCGCTCGCCCGTGTCGCAAACGATGGCCGCGATGAGCTTGCCTTCCATCTGCGGCTCACGGGCCAGCTGCAGGGCAGCCCAGACGTTGGCGCCGGAGGAGATGCCACAGAGAATGCCCTCCTCGCGGGCCAGGGCGCGGGCCGTGGCCATGGCGTCCTCGTTGGTCACGGTGACGATGCGGTCGATGACCTTGCGGTTCAGCACCTCGGGCACGAAATTGGGGCCGATGCCCTGGATCTTGTGCGGCCCGGCCGTGCCCTGGCTCAGCAGCGGCGAGGCTGCCGGCTCTACGGCCACGGCCAGAAAACCGTCCTTGCGGCGTTTGAGGGTCCGGCCCACGCCGGTGATGGTCCCGCCCGTGCCCACGCCGGCCACAAGTGCGTCGATGCGGCCGTCGGTGTCGCGCCACAGCTCCTCGGCCGTGGTCCGCTCGTGCATGGCCGGGTTGGCCGGGTTGACGAACTGACCGGGCATGAAGGCGTCCTCCATGGAGGACAGGATCCTCTCGGCCTCGGCCACGGCTCCGGCCATGCCCTTGGCCGCCGGGGTGAGGACCAGCTCGGCGCCCATGGCGGCCAGCAGCATGCGCCGCTCGACGCTCATGGATTCGGGCATGGTCAGGATGAGGTGGTAGCCACGCACGGCGCAGACGAAGGCCAGGCCCACGCCCGTGTTGCCGCTGGTGGGCTCAACGAGGACGGTGCCGGGGCGGATGAGCCCGGCCCGCTCGGCTTCGTCGATCATGTTCAGGGCGATGCGGTCCTTGATGGACGACAAGGGGTTGTAGAATTCGAGCTTGACCACGACCTCGGCCAAACAGCCCTCGGTCATCCTGTTCAGCCGCACCAGGGGGGTGTTGCCGACCAGTTCGGTCATGGAGTTGGCGATCTTCATGTTTCCTCCTCGAAGCGGGAAAGCCTGGGCATGACCCATGGCCACGTCGAAGTCCAGACAAAAAAAACCGGCCAGAGGCCGGCGCACAACGCTGGGAGAGCGGAACTACTCCAGGCCCTTGGTGATGAAATCCAGGGACGTGAGGGCGTCCTTGAGGCGCTTGCCAGGCGAAAACTTGATGCCCCGGACCGGCCTGTCCGTCTCCTGCCCGGTCTCGGGGTCGACGGACTTGCGCGGGGCGCGGTCCACCACGGCCATGGTCCCGATGCCGGGCAGGGTGATCCTGTCTCCCTGGCTCAGGGACTCGGTCATGCTCTCCATCATGGCGTCCACGACGCGGGACGCCTCTTCGTCGGAATATCCCATCTCCTTGCGGAGCCGGTCAATCAAGTCGGTCCTTTCCATGTGAACCTCGGGGTTTGAGCGCGGGGAATGGCGATTTTCTATGATTCAGTATATAGGCAATCCAGGCGGGCCGGTAAAGACTTTCCTCAAGCTTTGTGAAATATTTATTAAAATGGCCGCGTCTGCATCTCATGCATATAAACGAGTATCGATTTGACACACCTTCCGGAGAATCCGCATGAAACATCGCCTCGTCGAAGAACGTGACGCCTGCGCCATCATCGCCTTTGTGGACAAGCGCGGCCGGGCCACCCACGCCAACATAGTGAAGACCATAGACGCCCTGAAGAAGATGGCCCACCGCTCGGGCGACATCAACAGCGAGGGCGACGGCTGCGGCGTCCTGACGGACATCCCGCGGGCCATCTGGGGGCAGCGCCTGCAGGACGCGGGATTGAGCCGCCACCTGAGCGAGAGCCGTGGCTTCTTCGTCGGCCACTTCTTCCTGCCCGCAGGCCCGGGGGCCGACGAGGCCAAGGAACGCGTGCGCGCCATCCTGACGGGCGAGGGCAGCGAAGTGCTCGTCGAGGCCGACGACCGCATGCAGCCCGGCGAACTGGGCCCCATGGCCCGGGCCGAGGCCCCTCTCTTCTGGCAGGTCTGCGGCCTGGTCCGCGACGAGACGCGCCAGGAAGGGGCCAGAAGGCTCTTCGCCATGCAGATGGCCGTCGAACGCGCCGCGCCCGAGGCCCACGTCTGCTCCTTGAGCCTCGACAGCGCCGTCTACAAGCTGCGCGGCACGCCCGACCTGCTGCCCCGCGTCTACCCCGACCTGCGCGACCCCGCCAGCAAGTCCATCATCACCCTGGGCCACAGCCGCTACTCCACCAACACCCTGCCTACGGCCGAGCGCGCCCAGCCCTTCTCGCTGCTGGGCCACAACGGCGAGATCAACACCATCGAGAAGATGCGCTCCTCGGCCCGGGACCTAGGCATCACCCCCACTCCCGGCGGCAGCGACTCCCAGGATCTGAACCGCATCCTGGAGGGACTCATCCACCTCCACGGCTTCGAGTTCATGGAGGCTCTGGAGATGGTCTTCCCGGCCATCCACTCTGAGGTGGAACACATGAGCCCGGAACTGCGGCGCATGTACGGGTTCTACCGCTGGTTCTTCATGCCCTCGGCCCAGGGGCCGGCGGCCGTGGTCTCGCGCTTCGGCGACACGTGCATGGGCAGCGTCGACGCCCTGGGGCTGCGGCCCCTGTGGTTCGGCGAGAGCGACTACGACTACTTCCTGTCCTCGGAAAAGGGCGTGGTGGACCTGCAGAACACCATCCACGACCCGCGCCCCCTGGCGCCCGGCGAAAAGATCGCCGTGGTCTCGGGGCCCGGCAAGCGCGGGGAGGTCGTGAACCACTGCGCCCTGCAGGAGCGCCTGCTGCGCCTCTTCCAGCAGGGGCGCCTGGCCCACCTGGCCGACAACCTGCACGGCGAGATTCCCGAGCCCATCCTGGCCTGCCCCGAAGGGTCCTGCCGCGACCTGCGCCGCTTCTTCCGGGACAGACAGGTCTTCGACGACCGGCCCGGCCACGACGCCACGACGGTCCTGGCAGCCTTCGGCTGGCGCAAGTACGACCAGGACATGCGCAAGCACGTGGCCGCCACGGGCAAGGGCCCCATCGGCTCCATGGGCCACCAGGGTCCCCTGGCCTGCCTGGAGGCCGACGGGCTGTCCAACCTCAGCGAGTATTTCAAGGAGAACGTGGCCGTGGTCACCAACCCGGCCATCGACCGCGAGCGCGAGGCCGAGCACTTCTCCACGGCCGTCATCCTCGGCGACCGGCCCGACAACCCCGACCGGCCGCCCGTGGGCCTGCGCCTGAAGACGCCCATCCTGCTGGGCGGCGAGTTCACGCCGGCCCTGTCCTCCCTGGACATCCTGGCCGTGTGCCGCGAGCACGGCACCCACACCCTGGAGCAGGTCCTGGACTTCTTCACGGCCCAGCAGCGCGACCCGTCGCGCCTGGCCATCCTGGACGCGACCTTCGTGCCCGAGGAGGGGCTTGAAAATCGCCTGGAAGCCATTGAGGCCGAGGCCCGGCAGGCAGTGTCGGCCGGGGCCGCCATCCTCGTCCTGGACGACAGCGCGAGCTTCGTGGACGGCCGCTGCTACATCGACCCCGGCCTGGCCACGGCCCGGCTGCGCCGAGCCGCCGAGTCCGGGCGCATCCCCCGCCTGCCGTCGATCATCGTACGCAGCGGCGCCATCCGCAACATGCACGACGTCATGTTCGTCCTGGGCCTGGGCGCGGCGGCCGTGAACCCCTACATGCTCTGGAAACAGGCCTACGCCCAGGCCGAGAACGCCGAAGGGCTGCAGCGCACCCTGTCAAACACCCTGACGGCCCTGCAGGCCAGCGTGGAGAAGATCATGTCGACCATGGGCATCCACGAGCTGTGCGGGTACGGCCGCATCTTCTCGTCCATCGGCCTCAAGGCCGAGCTGGCCGAAGTCTTCGGCTGCGCCAACTTCTGCTCGTCCAATGCTGCGGGGATGGGCTTCGCCGAACAGGAAAGCCGGGCCGCGCGGCGCATCGCTCTGGTCCGGGAGGGCTCTGAAGGCAAGCTGCCGGGCGACCCCAAGCGAAACGCCCGCGTCGGCAAGATCCTGCGCTCCGTGGCCGTGGGCAAGACCGGCTACCTGCAGATGGCCGAGGGCCTGGAGGAGGTGGACCGCGACACCCCCGTGGGCCTACGCCATCTCCTGGACATCGCCCCGCGCAGCGCAGCCCCCCTGCCCCTGGAGGCAGTAGACATCTCCGTCGGCCAGCACGCCATGCCGTTGCTGATCTGCGCCATGTCCTTCGGCTCCCAAGGCGAAAGCTCATTTAGGGCCTACGCCGAAGCCGCGCGCAAGGTGAACATCATCTGCATGAACGGCGAAGGCGGCGAGATCCCGGACATGCTCGGCAAGTACCGCGAGAACCGGGGCCAGCAGGTGGCCTCGGGCCGTTTCGGCGTGTCCATCGAACTGCTGAACTCGGCCCGGTACCTCGAAATCAAGATCGGCCAGGGCGCCAAGCCCGGCGAAGGCGGCCACCTGCCCGGCTCCAAGGTCACGGACATGGTCGCCCAGGCCCGGCACTGCAAGCCCGGCATCGCCCTCATCTCGCCCTCGAACCACCACGACATCTACTCCATCGAGGACCTCTGCCAGATCATCACGGAGCTCAAGACCGCCAACCCCGGCGCGCGCATCTCCGTCAAGATCCCGGTCACCAGCGGCGTGGCCACCATCGCCGTGGGCGTGGCCAAGGCCGGGGCGCACATCGTCAACATCAGCGGCTTCGAGGGCGGCACGGGCGCGGCCCGCGAACACGCCAAGAAGTACGTGGGCCTGCCCGTCGAGATCGGCGTGACCCAGGCCCACCGCGGCCTGGTGGAGGCGGGCCTGCGCCGCCAGGTCGAGATCTGGTGCGACGGCGGCGTGCGCTCGGGGGCCGACGTGGTCAAGCTCGTCTGCCTCGGCGCAGACCGCGTCGGCGTGGGCACCGTGGCGCTGATGGGCGTGGGCTGCATCAGCTGCGAGCAGTGCCACCTGGACGTCTGCCCGCGCGGCATCTCCACCCAGCTGCGCAGCATCGAGGAGGCGCAGCAGCGCGGCGTGAAGCTCTTCAAGCCCCTGCAGGGCGAGGTCGAGGCCGAGAACCTGGCCCGGCTCCTGCGCGCCTTCGGCGACCAGATCCGCCACATCCTGGCTGGCCTGGGAGAGAGGCGCCTGGCCGACCTGGTGGGCCGCACGTACCTCCTGGTCCAGGCCCGTGGCAAGGACAAGGTGGACCTGACGGACCTCCTCGTCCCGGCGCCCATGGACGCCATGCAGGCCTACTGCCCGGTGCCGCGCATCGTGCGCAAGCCCCTGGACAACCTGACGCGGCTCATCTCCGACATGGCCCTCTCCACGGCCCGCGACGGCTGCGGCTACGTGCAGTACCGTGAGGAGAACGTGCGCTCCGTGGACCGGGCCGTGGGCACCTACCTGGCCGGGGCCATGGTCCGCGAGGGCGACGGCGCCAAGGTCGACCTCATGCTCGACTCCTCGGTGCCGGGCAACGGCCTGTGCGCCTTCAACGTCGACGGCATCAGCACCTGCGTCCAGGGCGGCGGCCAGGACGGCATCGCCAAGGGCGCGCGCGGCGGCCGGGTCTGCATCCTGAAAGGGGCCAACATCCTGGGTCAGCGCGTGGACGGCTCAGTGGGCAAGTCCCTGGCCTACGGCGCCCTGTCCGGGACCGTCGTGGTCCAGAACTTCGCCGACTCCCGTGCCTGCATCCGCATGTCCGGCGCCGACGCCATCTTCGGCGGCCGCATCACCGCCCCCGTACGCGACGAGCTGGGCAACATCGCCTCGCGCGCGCATCTGAAGGGCTTCGCCTTCGAGTACATGACCGGCGGCCGGGCCGTGGTCCTGGGCGACCCGGGCCCGTGGATGTGCGCGGGCATGACCGGCGGCGTCGTCTACCAGTGCCTCTACCCGGAACACGGCTTCGGCCGCGAGAACCTGAAGCACCGCTTCGCCCGCGGCGCCCACGTGGTCATCCGCGGACTCGACGGCGACGACGCGGAGCAGATCAGGGAGCTTCTGGGCAAATACACGGCATCCCTGCGCCAGAGCTTCCAGGACGCCGAGGCCGACCTGGTCCAGGCCCTGGCCGACGAGGCCGAAAGCCGCTTCGTGAAGGTCGTGCCGGGTTCGAGCACCGGCATCAAACCGGAATAGAAACGCCCACGGCGCCGGGCAACCCGCCCGGCGCCGTGTTTCCCGCCTTCCCTCCCCAGCATCCTCCGCCCCGCGCAGCGCACAGCGCGCCCCGGCACGCCGGGCCGCGCAGGCGCGGTTCGGAACTTTATTTCCAACGACTTGACGTTATCCTTTCCCCGCTACTACAACTGCCGCGCAAGAAAAGATTATCGGTGGAGCGCCATCACAATGGCGATCCGCCAACTCCCTGTGCCAGGTGGCACTGTGCGCGCCTCCCAACAGGACGGCGGCGCAGACCGGAGCAGCGCGGCCGCCGGCTTTACAAGAGCCGCTGCGGGGGCGCGACGTTGGGTCATTCTCCAATCAGCTAACGTTTTTCACAGGGGTGTTGTGCATGAAAAAGTGCGTTGTCCTGGTCGTGCTGTGTCTGGTGCTGTCATCGCTTACGGTCTGCGCTGCGGAGTACAAGGCGGAATACCGCCTGTCCACGGTGCTCGGTCCCGCCTTCCCGTGGGGCCGCGCCGCCGAGCGCTGGGCAAACCTGGTCCGTGAAAAGACCGAAGGCCGCATCAACATCAAGGTCTATCCGGGCACCAGCCTCGTCGGCGGCGACCAGACCAAGGAATTCACGGCCATCCGCCAGGGTGTGATCGACCTGGCCGTCGGCTCGTCCATCAACTGGTCCCCCCAGATCAAGCAGCTCAACCTCTTCTCCCTGCCCTTCCTCATGCCAGACGAGAAGGCCTTCGACGCCCTCATCTCCGGCCCCGTGGTCGAGGACCTCTTCGCCATCCTCGACAAGCAGGGCGTGGTTCCCCTGGCCATCGGCGAGAACGGGTTCCGCGAGCTGTCCAACTCCAAGCAGCCCGTCACGTCCCCGGCCGACCTGAAGGGCCTCAAGATCCGCGTCGTCGGCTCCCCCATCTTCATCGACGGCTTCACGGCCCTGGGCGCCAACCCGACCCAGATGAGCTGGGCCGACGCGCAGCCGGCCCTGGCCACCAAGGCCGTGGACGGGCAGGAGAACCCGCTGTCCGTGTTCAACGCCGCCAAGCTGCACACCGTCGAGCAGAAGTACCTGACCCTGTGGGGCTACATGGCCGATCCCCTGTTCTTCGTCGTCAGCAAGACCGTGTGGGCCCAGTGGAGCGAAGCGGACCGCGCCGTCGTGGCCGAAGCGGCCAGACAGGCCGCGGCCGAAAACCTGGTCGACGCGCGCAAGGGCATCACGCCCGAGGACGACGCCCTGCTCAAGGAAATCGAGAAGAACGGCGTGACCATCACCCGCCTGACGGACGAACAGCGCAAGCCGTTCCGCGAGGCCACCCGGCCCGTGTTCGACAAGTGGGCGGAGATCGTCGGCAAGGATCTGGTGAAGAAGGCCGAAGACGCCATCGCCGCATCCCGTTAGGGACCGGACGGCCCGCCCCCGCGGCGGGCCGCTTCCGTTTGCAGGGGCGCGTGCGCCCCGTTCATTGACGCATTCCAAGGATTTTTCGTCATGGAACCCACCAAGAAACAGCCGGCCCGCATCGAGCGGGCCCTGGCCGCGCTGGTCATGGCCGCGCTGACGCTCATCACCGGCGCCAACGTCGTCATGCGCTACTGCACCAACATCTCCTTCGCCATGACCGAAGAGGTCTCGGTCTTCCTGCTCATGGTCCTGACCCTCGTCGGAGCAGTGTCCGCCTTCGCCGAAGGGCGGCATGTGCGCATCACCCTGTTCGTCAACGCCCTGCCCGTCGGCGGCCGCAAGGTATGCGACGCGCTGGCCTGGTGCTGCAACGTGGCCATGTTCGCCATGCTGACGTGGCTCGGCGCCCTGGCGGCCTGGGACGACTTCGCCTTCGAGGTGACCTCGCCGGCCCTGGGCGTGCCGCAATGGTGGTACAGCTGCTGGCTGCCGGCGTTCGCGGCGGTCATCGTGCTGCGCCTGGTCCTCAACCTTTTCAGGCGGGGGGAACAGGCATGACCATGCTCCTCTTCGGACTCTTCGCGGTCATGATGCTCATGGGCGTGCCGCTGGCCACGGCCATGGGGCTGTCCGGCGCAGCGGCCATCGCCGCGGCCAAGCTCGGACTCCTGTCCGTACCCATCAGCGTCTACACCGGCGTGGCCAAGTACCCGTTGCTGGCCATTCCCATGTTCGTCTTCGCGGGCATGGTCTTCGAACGCTCGGGCGTGGCCCTGCGCCTGGTCAACTTCACCGTGGCCCTGGTCGGCCCCCTGCGCGGAGGCCTGGCCGTGGCGGCCATTCTGGTCTGCATGGTCCTGGGCGGCATCTCCGGGTCGGGCCCGGCCGACGCCGCGGCGGTGGCCATGGTCATGATCCCGGGCATGGCGGCCGCCGGATACCCGAAGGCCTTCTCGTCGAGCCTCATCGCCGCCGCCGGGTCCACGGCCATCCTCATCCCGCCGTCCATCGCCTTCATCCTCTACAGCGTGCTCGTGCCGCAGGCGTCCGTGCCGGCCCTGTTCGCGGCCGGCCTCATCCCCGGCTTCCTGGCGGGCCTGGCGCTGGTCATCCCGGCCTGGGCCCTGTCCGTGCGCCACGGCTTCGGCCTCGTCGAGGACGGCGCATCCTGCGGGAGCATCCTCATCGCCTTCAAGGAGGCGGTCTGGGGGCTGCTCGCCCCGGTCATCATCCTGGGCGGCATCAGGTCCGGTTACTTCACCCCGACGGAGGCTGCCGTGGCCGCGGTCTTCTACGGCCTGTTCGTCGGCTTTTTCGTCTATCGCACCCTGACCCTGCGCAGCATGTACGAACTGCTGGTCGAATCGGCCGAGGTTTCGGCCGTGGTCATGTTGATCATCGCCCTGTCCTCTGTCTTCGCCTGGGCCGGCAGCACGCTGGGCGCCTTCGAGGCCATGGGCCACGCGCTGATCGGCGTCTCGACCAACGAAACGGTCACCCTGCTGGCCGTGATCGTGGTGCTGTTCATCGCCGGCATGTTTCTGGACGGCGTGTCCATCCTGTTCATCTTCATCCCCATCCTGCTGCCCGTGATGGCCCATTTCGGCTGGAACGCCGTATGGTTCGGCGTGCTCATGACCATGAGCCTGGCCATCGGGCAGTTCACCCCGCCCCTGGCCCTCAACCTCATGGTCACGACGCGCATCGCGGGCATCGGCATGGAGGAGACCGTACCGTGGGTGCTGTGGTTCGTGCTGGCCATGACCCTCGCCATGCTGCTGGTCATGTTCGTGCCGCAACTGACGCTCCTGGTGCCGGGCTACCTGGGATACCTCTGATCCTGCCGGAGATGGCCGGGACCACGCGCCCCGGCCATGCCGGGGCGCTGGTTTCGCCGCCTGCGGCGTTTCCGAACGGCAGCCGGAAGCGGTGCGCGGCCCGTACTCGCGGAAGCGCCGCACGCGCCGTCGTCACCCGGCCTCGCCGGATACGGAGCCGCGCCCGGTGCGCAAAGCGCCTTGAGAAACTTGCCACACGAGCCTGGCCTGCCGTAGGATGCGGGTGTTTCGAAAACGGATGCGCCTCGCCCTGATTTTCACGGTCCCGGGGTGCAGTCGATTTTTTCGGGAGGGTCCACATGCTCGTCGATACCGCCAGTCCTGATCCGGAACTTCCCCCTTTCCCTGTGGTCATGCGCCCCGTGGGGCGTTTCGTGTTGCCCGTTCCCGAGAGCATGGAGCTGTCCGCGGCATGGTTCAAGGTCAACGGTATCGCCGTCGAGGAACTGCCCTGGAAATCAGGGCCCCAGCAAGGGCGCGCCATGGACGCGCTCAGGAGATCGCTCGGGACGGACGCGGGGGGAGCGCACGAGATCACGGGACTGGCTGTCCGCGAGAGATGGGATGAAACGGACGTCAGCGACCTCTGCGGGTTTCCGGCCCTGCTTCGCTGCTGCAACGGCAGCAAGGCCGACCACAACCTCGAAGTCCATATCGGCATGCCGGACCTGATACTGCGCCTGACGGATAACCGGCCCTTCGACACATGCGGCCCGTGCCTGACCATCAACGGGCCGATCCTGAACCTGTTCAGGCACTATCGCCACGACGATGTGCGTGTTCCGTCGGAAAGCTTCTTTTTCTCCGCCGGCAGAGTCGAAGGCCTGAAAACCTGGAGCGAACAGGCCGGCATAAGTCTCGAACGCCCTCCGGCCGGATCGCTGCAAAGAATCCGCCTCCGGTTTGCGACGCATCTTTTCGCACACCCCTGCGACCCGCCCCGGATCACCGAAGTCGTCAAGTCGGTGACCAGCAAGTACCGCATCGATCTGAAGATCCTGCGTTCTCGGGAGAGGATCCTGGCAGGCTTGAACGGGCTGGAAGAGATCTACATCCTTCAGCCCAAGGACAAGGCCTGCCCCGACGCCCCAAGGCTGACCGCCTGCTGGGAGTATGAAGGCGCGGGCGGGGACCCGCAAAAACCGCACATCGAGCTCAAGCTGTCCTGCCGGGCCGAGGCCCGGGAAGACGCCCTGCGCATGTGGGACGCCGTCGTCACGAATTTCAGTTCGGTACGGCGGCATTACGCCACATGACCGCGGACGGGGCAGCGCTCTCCTTACGCCTGGACCCTAAGGCAGCATGCGCTCCGCCGCACATGCCCGGATGCGTCACAGCAAGGCCTGCCCCCTGTCCATGACCCCTTGCCCGAAATAACAGGCCGGACGGACATCAAGCCCGTCCGGCCTGGCCGTTTTCAGCAGCCGAGCCTGCGGGCGATCTCCTTGGCCGCCAGCCGTCCGGCGCCCATGGCCAGGATGACCGTGGCCGCGCCGGTGACGATGTCGCCGCCGGCGAAGACGTTCGGCATGCTCGTTTCACCGGTCTCCTCGTTGACCTGGATGTAGCCCCGCTTGTCGAGGGCCAGGCCGGGCTCGTTCTCCAGCAGCACGGGGTTGGAGCGTGTACCCACGGCGATGACCGCCAGGTCCGTCGGCAGTTCGTAGATGTCCCCCTCGACGGGTTTGGGGCTGCGGCGCCCGGAGGCGTCGGGCTCGCCGAGTTCCATGCGCTGCAGACGGACCGTGCCCAGGTTCCCGTCCTCGCCGGGGATGAACTCCAACGGCGCGGCCAGGCATTCCATGATCACGCCCTCCTCGATGGCGTGCTCGACCTCCTCGCGCCGGGCGGGCATGGCGTCCACCGTGCGCCTGTAGACGATACGCACGCTCTCGGCGCCCAGGCGCCGGGCCGTGCGCGCCGCGTCCATGGCCACGTTGCCGCCGCCGTAGACCGTGACGTGGCGGCCACGGATGATGGGCGTGTCGAAGTTCGGGAAATCATAGGCCCGGCCGAGGTTGACGCGGGTCAGGTACTCGTTGGCCGAGAAGACGCCGTTGAGGTTCTCGCCGGGGATGTTCATGAACCGGGGCAGGCCCGCGCCCACGCCGATGAACACGGCCTTGTGGCCCTTGTCGAAGAGGTCCTGGATGCCGAAGGTCTTGCCGCCCACGGCGTTGCGCACGAACTCGACCTGCAGGTCCTGCAGGGCGTTGACCTCCTTGGCCACGATCTTGTTCTTGGGCAGCCGGAACTCCGGAATGCCGTAGACAAGCACGCCGCCCAGCTCGTGCAGGGCCTCGTAGACCGTGACCTTGCAGCCGCGCGAGGCCAGGAACCCGGCCACGGTCAGGGACGAGGGGCCCGAGCCGATGCAGGCCACCTTCCTGTCCGGATCGATGGAGGGGCATTCGAACTTGTCGGAGATGAGGTCGCAGGAGTCGCGGTGGAAGAACTCGTCGGCCACGAAGCGCTCCAGGCGGCCGATGGCCACGGGCTCGCCCTTGGGATGCACCCGCAGGATGACGAAATTTCCGGGCCGGGCCTTGGCCGCGATCTCCGGGGCATGGATGACGAGTTTGGAGGTCTGGTCGGGAATGAGCTGTTTTTTTTCCAGGATGGTATTCGGCATGCTTTATCCTCTCGGTTTCGGTCCTCGGACCTGATCTTGAAATGTCCCGGGCGGCCGCCCAGCAATCCCTGCACCATGAGGATACATGCACCGGACAAGGCGCCGCGTCTCGTTTCGCGACTAACGTGAATTAAGATACCTTTCTTTACGACCCATGCACGGCATCATCCCGCGCAGAAGAGGAACGGACGCGCGTCGGCCGGAAACAACCGTCCGAAGAGTGTCGCCCCGCAGGAATCATGGTTCGGCGGCCGAAGACGTCGGTCCCGGCTCGACCCAGCGGCGCGAATCGGTCGAAATCGGATTTGCGCCTTGAAAATGGGTTACATCAGCCCCGGAGCCTGCGCCCTGGAAATTCGCTCATATCGCGCCTTAAAACGGGGGACGGGGCGGATCACTGCAAGGGTGGGCAGGAGAGGCAAAGACAGGAGCTCAAGCAGGCGATCGGTCGCGCACAGCCAAGAATATACCCAGCGTTGACCTGCCGGGATGGAAGACGCCGTACGGGAAGGATACGCGAGGAACAGCGCTTCGAGGGGAGAGGAACGGGCAGGGGCGGAGTGTGTGGAACATGGTCAATCAGCTGTGGACTGCGTACGCGGGCAGATTCGTCAAAGGACGACTTGATCCCTTGCCTTCGTTTGCCCAGGCTGACCATCGAATTTCTGATCGACGACAAGGAGATCATTCCCATCGATATCGGGACGCATGACAGGATGTATTGGATTTGGATGGAATCGGATGGATTTTTGAAAATTCAAGATTCAAGACGCGACCCCGCTTCCCCTGTCGCAAATTCAAGCGCCATCGCTCTTGCACCCGCAAGATCCTTCTTGCCGGTCCCGAGTTTCGGAATTTCCTCAACGGCGAAAAATTTGTCGGGGACAAGAAGGGGATTCGTCCCGCTTTCCAGCATGGCTTTCCTGAGGGTCGCCGGCTCGTTCATCCCACTGACCAGGGCCACGATCCGCTCCCCTTTCTTCACGTCGCGCACGGCTACTGCCACGGTATCCGCACCCGAAGGGGCGTTGCGCAGCAACGCCTCCTCCACGGCGGCAAGGCTGACCATCTCCCCGCCGATTTTTGCGAAACGGGAATATCGATCCAGAATGACCAGAAAACCGTCCTCATCGATGCGTCCCTTGTCGCCACTCTTGTACCAGCGAATGCCGTCCTGCTCGATAATGGCGCCCCTGGTCCTGGCCTCGTCATCAAAATATCCCTTCATGATCTGGGTGCCGCCAATGAGAATCAGGCCGGCTTCCCCAGCGGGCAGATCCTCAAAGGTTTCCGGGTCGACTACGCGCAAGGCGCTTCCGGGCAACGGCAGGCCCACCGTCCCCGTCTTCGAGCCCACCTGCACAGAAAACCCGTTGGTGTTGAGCACGTCCACGGTGTTCACGGTGGCAACCGGCGTTGTCTCCGTGGTGCCGTAGCCTTCATGAACCTCAAGCCCGAACTTTTCCTTGAAGGCCCTTCGTGTCTCGTCGTTGAGCCTCTCCGCACCGGCGACCACCAGTCGCAGCGAGGAGAACATGAGACGGTGCAGTTTCTGATTGCGGGTGTAGAGACCGAGGAATGTGGGGGTGGCGCAGAGGAACGTCGCCTGATATTCGGCTGCAACGCATCCGATTCTATAGGCGTCCGTGGGGTCGGGATGGCAAACCACGGGTATGCCCTCGATCAGCGGCATGAATGTGGTCACCGTGAGGCCGAAGGCGTGAAAGAGCGGCAGCGTCCCGAGGAAGACATCGTGGTCCCGGGCGTTGAACAGGCAGGACACCTGCTTGATGTTGCCCATGATGTTCTTGTGACTGAGCATGACTCCCTTGGGGGATCCTTCGGAACCGCTGCTGAAGAGAATGGCCGCGGTGTCGTCCAGGCAGACCCTCTGGAAAAAGAGACGCCGCAGGACAAAGGTGGGCAGCACCTGCGACGCGATCATGGCAGCGATGAAAGCGCCCTTGCCGATACCCGAGCGCAGCGTTTCCATGAAAAACACCTCACGGTCCTGTAAAATTCCGCTCAGGTCGATCCCCCTGCCCCGGAGCCTGGCGAGAAACGCCTCGGATGTGACGATGGTCCCGATATGCGCCCGCTCGAGAATTCCATGCAGCGTGTCAGCCCCCGAGGTGTAGTTGAGATTCACCACGGTCTTGCCGAGCATGAGCAGGGACATGTTGGCGATGACCCCGCCGACGCTGGCCGGCAGGAGCACGCCCACATTCTTCTGGCCGACGGTTTTTTTTCGCAGCATGCGGGAGGCGAGAATGCACACGGACAGGAGTCGCCGATGAGACATGTCGCTCCCCGTCGAGTCGGCCACGGCGCGGCGCCCCGGATACCGTTTGGCTGTTTTGAGCCAGGCCGTGTGCAGGGGATCGAAGGTTTGAGAGTACTCCTTCCAGGCCGCGATGGACAGCCTGGAGACGGCCTTCTTGACCTCCGGAGCCGCGGCCATCGGCGGCCCGAAGCAGACCGTCACGTCGCGGAAGCTGCGGATGCGTGACGTCTCCCGCAGTCGCGGTCCGGCGAAGGAAAACAGGCTGCCCCAGAGACCGCGCAGATAAAAGGGAACAATGGCGCAGCCCGACTCGCGGGCCGGAATCTCGAAACCGCGCTTGAACTCGCCGAGCTGTCCGTTGCGGCTGATGGCGCCTTCGGGGAATATGACTACGCACTGACCGGCCTTGAGGGCCGTCTCCACGTCCCGCAGGGCCTGTCTGCTGCCCCGCGAGGAAATGGGGATCATGCCCAGGCGCCGGAGCAACCACTTCAGATACCAGCGTTCATAAATGGAACGCTCCATGACGAAACGCAAGCGGCGCGGGACGGCCAGATGCAGCACCGCCCAGTCGATCCAGCTGACATGGTTGCCCAGCAGAAGCACACCGCCGTCTGCGGGCAGATGGTTGAGTCCGGACACCGACAGCCTGTAGCGCTGCGAGAACAGAATGTAGAGCAGGTACCGCAACAGGGACTGCGGCAGTTTCCCGAGCGTATATATCGTGCTGCCCAGAGCGACTGCCGCGAGAATATAGAAAAGAGGCACGCTGCCAATGCCTGCGAGCGACATGACCAGGGTCAGCCCCAGAAAGGCCAGCATTCCGATATTCTGGAGAAAATTGTTTCCGGCCAGAATCTTCCCCATTTCCCGGTCCCGGGCCGTGAACTGGATCAGGGCATTGAGCGGCACGACCAAAAGCCCCCCGCAGACGCCGTAGCCGAAAAGGAGCGCGCTGAGCAGTGCCCGACTCTCGATGTTCGGCAAGAGGAAGAGGCACACGGTCATGCCCATGGCCCCCAGGGGGATGGTGCCGGTCTCGATGAAATTGCGCGATACCTTCCCCGCCATCACGGAACCGACGATGATGCCCAGGCCGCCCAGGGCCAGCATGCCCTGGGTCACGACCGTGTTCGTCTCCCCGGCGACATCCTTGAGGTACGCCCCGAATGTCGCGAGAAGGACCTGGTTCACGGACCAGAAAATGGTCAGTCCGATGATGGAGAGCCAGATGACCTGCTTTTCCTTCAGCAACTTCACGTTGTCCCGCAGATACCCTCCCCGGAGGTATTTCACGCTGTCGATGGAGACCTGTCGGTCTCCGGGTCGGATATCCGGCAGCCGGAAGGCGAGGATGGTTTCCAGGACGGTCCCGGCCACCAGAATGTACCCGCACGGTGCGATGGCCTTCAGAATTTCATGCGGACTGTCCGGCATGATTGCCGGCAAAAACGCTTCGAAAAACACGGAAAAGATCACGGCGCCGAGGAGAATGGCCACAATGGTTACCGCCTGTACGGCGGCATTGGCCTGTGCGAGGCCCTCCTGTCCGGTCATCTCCTTGATGTAGCCGTACTTGGCTGGAGAATAGAAGGCGCTCTGCACGGCCAGCAGGAACGTCATGAGAAAGGCGGGCCAGAACAGCCCGGCATGGTAAAAGATCACGATCAGCACGGCCAGGGGGATCGCAGCCGCCGCGGAGATCCTGATGACCCGGCTCTTGGCGAACCTGTCGGCGATGCAGGCTGCCGGAGTGAAGAGCAGGATGAACGGCAGCAACAGGAGCGCGTTCACCATGGCGGTCAGTGCGATTTGTTCAGTCCCCGAAAAAACCTTGAACACCGTGTTCTGAATAACGATTTTATGTCCCAGGTCGGTGATCGCGTTGAGGAGCACGACCAGGATGTAGGGCGTGAATCCGCACATTTTTCTCAGACTTTTCATTGCCGGTATCCTTGTTCTCGGTTGCGTCGGAAAGGACTTCGAAACTCCACTGCTGCGGGCCTTGAAGCGAAAAAATCACGGTGTGCCGCGGAGATACGGATCAGGATCGAGGTAGAACGCCTTCCAGAACCCTTGCGTCGAACCGTCTATGTCCCACGAGTCGGGAAAAATGCGCGCCACGGAGTAGTGCAGATGGGGCGGCGTGCCGCGCGCGTTGCCGGTATCACCGAGTGTTCCCAGTTCGCCGCCGGGCGGGACAAGACGAAGCGCTGACGTCGTGACGGAGTCCATGTCGGCGTAATAATGCTGACGCCATTTCGGCCCCAGCATCACGGCCACGTTGCCGCCTCGGTCGATGCTTCCGACAAAAACACAATTCCCGCCGTGGCGCTCGTCACGACTGTCCCCCGGCGCCCGAAGATGTCGATGCCCTTGTGGACCCCGGACATGCCCCACGGCTCGTGCCAGAAGGATTTCCGGTTCCAGTCGCCGGGTGTCGCTCCGGCCACCGGGATCACGATCCTTTCCGGAATCGCGAAACCGGCGGCGATGATGCACAGGATGATTACGAGGATTCCTTTCATTTCCGCCTGATGGACATCAGTCCCGAGTCGTACACGTTTGCAGAAAAGACACGACTTCATCGCGCACCACCAGACCAGGCCTCTTCCCGCGCAACAGATCAACCGCATCACGGGCGTCCCCGCAGTCTCCCTTTTCGAGGAGATAGCCGCCGATGATCGCGGCGCTGCGCGAATACCCGACCTTGCAGTGCACATAGACCGTTCCACGCTCCATTTCGCGTTTGATGAACGAGACGGCTTCGGCGAACTGGGCGCTGGTCGGGGCGGTCAGGTCGAGGATGGGCACAGTCAGATAGCGCGCGGCTCGAAAGGAAGGGACCTCGGAGAATTCCGACGTCAGATCCAAAACTGCGGTGACGCCCAGGCCCATTGCCTGACGCGCCTGCGCATCAGACAGTCTCCGACCCATCCAGAGACCGGGAAGTATTTCGTTCCATGGATCGGATCGACGGGAGTAATACAGCAGCGACACGAAATGGCCGAGAATGACGGGGGCCAGCAATATGCGGGAGCAGAGCGCCAACCGGCCGCCGTGCTTGCGATACACGTTGGGAAAAAGCCCGAAGTATGCGCAGCAGACCAGGAGCATTGCCGCGGCCGGCCACGCCGGAAGCAGATGCCCCGTTGCTGCCGCTGCCAGGCCGAACAAGACCGCGCCGATACCGTAGAGACGCGCTACACGATAATTCGCGCTTCCCTGCCCGCTCCGACTGCGCGAAAAAAGGTAACAGCAGAATACGGCCAGAACGAAGCCGCCGATGACATCGACGACATGATGCTGCCAGGTGAGAACGGTCGAAAATCCGACCAGACCGAACCATGCGAGCAGAGCCAATCGCAGCAGCCCTGTGGTGGCGGCTGCGTACACTTCGGCGAGAATGCCTTGCAACGCGATATGCAGCGAAGGAAACATATTGTACGGGCGGTCGAACGCGTGCAAAAAGCTGAATATCGCTCCAAGCCATCCGTCAGGAACCGGACGTTCGAAGGCGAACCGCAGCGGGAAGCACAAAAAAAACAGGCCTGCGATCAGAATGGCGAAACTGACGCGCATGGCGAACATCCGGCGTTCGTCAGATCTCCTGCAGACAAAGGGCGCCATGACGAAAAACAGGTCTATGGACATGTACGGAATGATCATGAGGGGCACGAAAGGGATCATCCGCTCCCACGCAAAGACCACGGAGCCGACATCGCCGCGCAGCGACGTCAGCCAGGAACAGCCTCCGTACACCACGATGAACAGCACCGACGTGAATGCGGCGACCAGGGCCGCCTCTGTCAGCCCCCGGCGCGACGCGCCGTCGAGACGGTGAATATTCCCCATGGGTCGATCTCCATGCCTGTTTTCTCGAATCCGGCCGACCTGACCATCTCGTCCAGTTCCGCCTGGGAACGTCGGCGCATGATCCATGGCGCGCCGTCGCGATTGGGCAGGACCCTGGCGATGACCTCGAGCTGCGGATGCCAGGGCTGCCCCGTATAGACCAGATACCCTCCCGGCTCGATCACCTCGCCGATGGCCTTCAGGGAAGCGAGAACCCGGTCATTGTCGGGAAACAACTCGTACAGGCCGGACACGACGACCACATTGGGACGCGACCTGACCGTCCGGATCGACTCAGGGTCAAAGGCGTCGGCCCGTTCGAAACGCGTTCGACCGAGACCGAGGCTTGAAGCCAGCGCCCGGCCCTGCTCCAGATTGCCCTCGTCCCAATCCCGCAACGTCGCATCGACTTTGCCCTCCCGCGCCTTGAGGACGCTCAGGACATAGCGGCCGCAGCCTGTTGCAACATCCAGAAGCGTGACCTGGGACGCAGCGGCTTCAAGAGTGTCCATCACGGCGTGAAGCTGTTTTTCCAGATGCCGGCGGCGCATGCGGATGCCTTTCCAGCCGATGGCGTCGAGGTAGGCGCGGTCGATGGCCCGGCCTATGCGCCCGAGGCCACGGGCGCTGTCTTCATACACGTAATCAAGACTTCTCCCCGAATCGAAACCGGTCTCAAGACCGATCGCGATTCCGCGGCTCAGCCTGCCCAGCGCCCGCAACGCGAGTTTTTGCATGGAAAAGAACGCTGTCCTCAGAACTGACGTGGACTGCCGGAGCAGGTCATACTCCACGCGCATGGTGCCTCCCCGGTGGGCGTTCAGCAGATGCGAGCGGTCCACTTCCTCCGTGAAGGACCGGATGACGAATTCGCGGATATCCTCCATGACGCGCTCCCGGCCCACCTCTTGAAGCAGGGCGTGATGGAAGCCGGGATACTCGTGCATTTCCTTCCGGGTCGCCCCGAGATCTCTGTAGAATTTTCTCTGGGCCTCGGCTTCGACGACGCAGTCCGACCCCGCCGCGAGAATCAGCGTCGGCGTGGTGATGGCGTGGGCGTCGTCCATGATCCGGCCGGCCGTATCGTGCATTTCCGCAAGGACATTGACGGCGATACGACGCGTGATCAGAGGGTCTGTTCGATAGAGACGCCGCTGCTCGGAATCGTGAGTCAGCATAGCCGCGCTCACGTAGCTGCTGACAAAGGCCTTCTCCTTGAATTTGAGAAGCATGCGCAGCAGCGGCATGGCCATGGGGACATAGAGCCTGATGCGGAAAGCTGGGGCTAGAAGGACCATGGCCCGAATTCGCGGCGCGAAATCGTGCGCCCAGGCACAGGCCGTGACCGCGCCCACGCTGTTGGCCACGATGACGATGTTTTCCGGCGAAATGCCGTGTCCGGTTCTGACGAAGTGGACGAACGCATCGAGGTCTCTGACCAGATCGTAGTAGTTATCCGCATGTCCTCGGTCTCCGGGTGATCGGCCATGTCCCCGCGTGTCCCAGGAAAAGGCGCGGAAATCGCCCAGCCCCAGTTCCTGCAACGCGCGGGACAGACGCCCGGAGTGTTCATGGCCGCGATGCAGGAAGATCAGCGCCCTGTCTGTCGCCTGTGATGTGCACCAGCTGCGATAGAACAACTCAGCGCCATCCCAGCTGGAGAATGTTCCTTCGGATTCGATCCAGTCCATAATGCTCCTCCCGAATCTGTTGCGCCCGCTACCGGCCAGTCCTTAGTCGACGCCATGGCGGCCCGCCGTCGCCGCCAACTTTTCGAAGCTGTCCGCGAGACGTTTCATGAAACTCTTGCGGCATCCGTCCCAATGCAACGCGGCTCCGACGACAACGTCACAAATGACAGGAATCAGAACCCATTCGCCCTTGGGCAATGATTTGCCGGTCCCCTGCAGAAAAATCGGAATTACAGGGATATCCGGATGCCGTCTGGCCAGGTGCGCAATTCCGGTCCTGAATTCAGCCATGCGCTCCGGTTCCCCCCTGCTGCCCTCGGGAAAGAAAATCAGGGTCTCTCCGACGGCCAGCGCCGCCGAGCAGGCGGCAAAGGGGTCATCCCTGCGCCCCTCGGCCAGACGCCGGAAGGGAATGATGCCGATGACGTTCAGGGCGAACCAGGCCAGCCACCTGTTTTTCAAGAAATAGTCCTGCGCGGCCACCGGACGCACTTTTCTCAGACTGGACAGGGGGAACAGGGACATGAGGACCAGAGCGTCGAGGTGGCTGTTGTGATTGGCGACCACGATGGACGGGGAAGTTGCGCCGAGGCTCTGGCGGTTTCTGGTGTTCACCCCCATGATCAAAAAAATCAGGGGCCTGGCGAACAGGGTGAACCAAAGCAATCGAAGAATGCCTTTCATGTCTCAGTGATACGTGTAGTAGATGAAATGAAAGAAGATCGGGGCCGTGAAGGTCAGACTGTCCACCCGATCCAGAATGCCGCCGTGACCGGGCAGCATGTTTCCCGTGTCCTTTATGCCGATGTCGCGCTTGATGGCCGACACGCAGATGTCCCCGAAAAAACCGGAAATGCCGATCAGCGCCCCTACCAGCAGCGCCTGCGACACCGCCATTGAGATGAGAAAGGGTCCGGCCAGGCCCGCCAACAGCGCCGTGGTGGCCACACCGCCGATCAGACCCGCCCATGTTTTGTTCGGACTGACCGAAGGCACCACCTTGGCGTGACCAAACCCCTTGCCCCAGCAGAACTGAGCGATATCATTGGCTTCCGTCAGAATGACGAGGAGCAGAACCAGACTTACTCCATAGTCGCCATCGACATCCTCGCCGCTGAGGGTGAGCAGAAAGGCCGCATGGCTCAGACTGAACACCGTGGTCATGAGGCCCCAATGCAGCGTTCCCACGGCCTTGAGAAACCCCTGCGTATCCCCGCGCAGCAGCATCCTGACGGGGAGCAGCAAGAAGCAGTAGACCGGAATGAAGATGATAAACATCCCGTACCAGGAGATGTAGGCCAAATAATACTGGATCGGTATGGCGAGGTAAGCCCAGAACAGGACTCTGTGATCGGCCCTTCTGGTTGGGATGAACGTGAGATACTCTTTGAAGGCCAGATAGGACACGATGCAGAAAAAACTGATCGCGGCCCCCCGTGAGACGGACAGGGCCCCGAACAGCGGAAGCACGATGAGCCACCATGTTCTCGTGCGCACCAGTACTTCACTGCGTTGCCTGTCTTGGCCGGAGCGATGTGCCTCCCTCAGGGCCACACCAAGGGTGACCACAGCCAGGATGGCAAGAGTCAAGATCATGAAGAGCTTGGAAGGCGGCAACGCGTGAAGCGCGATCATGCCGCACCGCCATGCAAGGCCCTCATGGCCCTTCGGAAAATCGTGACGACCAGCAGCACGACAATCCCGGCCATCGCGACATGAAGCCAGACTCCTCGCGGCGCTCCGCTCGCAAGGGCCAGGGCCAAAAGGCCAAAGGCCGCGGCGCGATCACTCTTGCCCATGGGGCCGTCATATCGCCGGCCGCCCCCGAACTGGACTCCGAGAATCCCGACCATCTCGCTGAGCGCCGCCAGCACCACGGCCATCACGACCAACGGCGCCGGGCACCCCGGCACCGCGGACAGAGGCAGATACAGCGCCGCGTCGGAGACCACGTCGCCCAGTTCGTTCAGCATGGCGCCCACATCGGACTCCATTCCGTGCTCCCGCGCCAGCATTCCATCCAGCGCATTGAGGGCCATCCGCACGAACAAGGTGCACGGAACAACCGAAAGGGCCCATCTTTCCCCTGCGGAGAGCCAGACAAGACTGCCCGCCGCCGCAGACAGAACCATGGCCGCGACAGTGACCTGATTGGCAGTCACCCCGTGGGCCGCCAAAAATCGGCAGGCGGGGCGGAGCATACTCTGAAACCGGGATTTCAACGCATAGACGGTCATGGCAGAACTCATCGCCGACCCTACGCGCAAAAACGCACAGTTCAGCTGGTTGTCATGAGCGGGAGAGACGATTCCGTCCCGTGCTTGCGTCGAGACAGTGCAAAGGAATTTATTAAATCACAATCAGGATAACTGCCTATTTTAAAAGAAGAATATATAATATGCATTGTGGAATTCCACTGAAATCGACTAGGCATTTCGGGAAGAAGCACCCGGCCCCTGGAATTCATCGGCATGGGCATCCGTCCGTCGCTACCGGTGCCGAATGAAGTAGGCATGACCGAGAATCAGAAGACTCAGCATGTACGTGCCTGCGGGGCTGCTCCGGCATGAGAACCGGGCATATTTCTTCCGCTACGGCCGCCGGTACCTGCAACGGCCGGACGCCATCCCCCTCGACCCGGCCAGGATGCCTCTGGCCGACATCGAGTTTTCCGCGAGCACCCTTTTCAGCGCCCTGCGCGACGCCGCCCCGGACCGCTGGGGCCGCAAGGTGCTGGGGCTGATGGCCGGCCGTGCTCCAGGGACGCTGAACGAGTTCGAGATGCTGACGGCGGCCCACCACCCGCAGCGCATGGGTGCCCTGGCCTTCGGTCCTACGCCTGATGCCCCAGCGTCCCTAGCTCCGTGGGCCACGGGCGAAGCGTTCTGCATGGTGCCCGAAGACCTTGGGCGCGTGGCGGCCATCGTCGCCCGCGTCGACGAGTTCGAAGACGACGAGGACCTCGACGAATTACGGGACGGCTTGCCCGAAGACGCCTTCCTGGCCGCCCTCGCCTCCAGCCTGTCCCTGGGCGGCGCCAGACCCAAGGCCATGGTCACCCTGGACGGGGCGTCGTGGATCGCCAAATTCTCCAAACGCGGAGACCCGTGGCGTGAACCCGTTGTCGAGCACGCGACCATGACCCTGGCCGCACGCTGCGGCATCACGGTCGCATCCACCCGCCTGATGGAACTGAACGGGCATTTCGTCCTGCTGGTCCAGCGCTTCGACCGCCTGGAAGGCGACTCGCGGCACGTCATTTCCGGCTTCACGGTGACGGGGGCCGAGGAAGACGGCGACTGGGGCAGCTATCAGAACCTGGCCGAACAGGCCCGCAGGCTCGGCGACACGCAGTCCGGGCCGGAGATATTCCGGCGCATGGCTTTCAACGCCCTGTGCTCGAACCGGGACGACCACCTGCGCAACCACGCCTTTTTCGTCTCCCGCAAAGCCATCGCCATGACCCCGGCCTACGACCTGGTGCCCTCCTCCATCCGCTTCAGGCAATGGGATCTGTCCCTGCGCTGCGGGCTGGAAGGCCGGGCGGCCACGCGGTCCAATATTCTGAGCGATGTCCGCCCCTTCGGGATCGACGAAAGGGAGGCCAGGGGGATCTGGGAAGAGATGCGGGAAACGGCCGCAGGCTGGCGGGAACACTTCGCCGGGTGCGGCGTGACGGAACGGGAGATGGACGAACTCGGGCGCCGCTTCACGTTGGCGGAAGCTTCAGCAAGGGCCTCATAGAACGTATTCTCTGGCAGATCAGCTCACGCGTTCAATAATCGTCAGAAGTGCTTCCATGAACCCCATTCCGGCGTACTCGCCCATGAATGACCGGAGAAACAGGCGTCCCCGTTCCGTCAACATCCAACCAAGAACGCCGCAATTCAGCACGACGGTCCACCAGAAGACGACGCGAAACGACTGTTTGCGGGATTTGTGACGCAGCAGTGTCTGTGCGGCCAGGGCGCCGGGCCATCCCCCGGCAAGGGACAACAGGTGCAAGGTGCTTTCCTGCGTCCGCCACCGTCCCCCTTGCGCGGCCCACTTGTCTTTGGCGTAGACGAGAAAGGCAAGGATGCTCGCAGCGGCGTACCAGCCGGAGGCAAAGGACGGCAGGCGGCCTGTTGCGGAAGCAACGAAAACGGCGAGCAGCGCAGCGCCGGACAGGCCGAGGAGTACGAGGACGCGTCCGCTCGGCACAGGCAGGGCCCCGGAATAAACGACCTGTTCAGCCCTGGGGCGGCCCTTGGGGTCGCTGCCGGACACGAAATTCACGGCATCGTCAACGCCCGGCCTTCGCGCACGGTCACGAAAGGCTGAAACATGCGCGAACACGTCCTCCCCTCCGTCATCGGGCCTGACAAAACCGAAACCCCGGTCCTCGTTCCAACTGACAATTCTTCCGCTTCGACGCATGTCATTCTTCCTTTCGCAATGTTTCAGCTTCCAACGAAAATAAAGCTAACAATCACACCGTGGCAGCCTGCCCTGGTTCGTCAAAGGCATGGCCTGCGCGCCTCGATTTAAAACACACCGGACACCAAGACCATCTATTGACGTTGTTGGCACACGAGACATCCTCCCGCTATTTACTCTTTGGCTGGCATGTTGGGTTGACGTCGGCCGCTTTCGAAGTCCTGGAAGATATCCAGCATTTCCTCCGTCTGGAGTTGCCCGATATAGCGGAACCACGTCCGCCCGTCCGGGCCGATGAGCAGGTGCTGGGGGATGACCCGGTTGTCGGGCTCGGTGCCAAAGAGGATGCGGGCCGGGTCAATGCCGTGCTCTGAAGCCCAGGCGCGGGCTTCTTCGACAGGAGTTTCGACAGTTTCTGGTCAAATGAGCCGGCTATTCCCAATAATACAGCATATTAGCTCTTGATTTTCTGTAAGACCCCACGCTCGACTTCATAGCCGAACGCAGTCAGGACCCTGGCCTGATCCGGCGTTGGCTCCTCGATCATCCGCCATGCCTTTTCCTTCTCTCCGTTCCAGCACAGACACGAGTGCAGATTGCGCATGAGGTCCATGGTCCGCTGCGCGGTCATGTGGATGCCGGCGTCTTCCAGCTTCAGTTCGATCAAACGCAGATACGCCAAAGCTATGATGCAGCTCAGGAAGTGGCACCTGATTTTCGAATCGGTCCAGTGTCGTAT